>JAGLUH010000609.1 GCA_023134875.1 Candidatus Zixiibacteriota bacterium | reverse complement strand
TGCCCTGAGCGCAGCCGAACGGGGCCACCCAGGAATCCTTCGTGAAAGAAGACCGGTTTGTATCCACGCTCCGTGACAAAACGAATAGCTTCATCGAGCCTTTGGAAATGGTCAGGTATATAGTTGGAATAAAACGGCCAAAAGTACTGTTCGTGAGTGAAGATATCCATTATCTCCGCCTGGTTAAGATCCTTAGTGAGCGGTTCCAGCGTGGGCACAATGCGCTCTATCGGAATACTGTTGCAGACAATATCGATCTTAGAGAAAACTATGCCACTGTCAAAATCCATGAGGGCATCGTGACGGGACAGATACTCAGACCGGACATCGTCCAACAAGTAATTCACATCCCAGACACCACCAAGTTGGCGAAAATAACCACTAAGTACGCGCACGCCATTTTCAAAAAGTGGCTTCAAAGCTGCGGGCTGCACCATCCCCCAGTGGATAACAGTGGGCGGCGAATAAGTCTTCTCACCAGCAAAGCGAACAATCTGTTCAGCCACCTTGTTCAGATCAGCAATCAACTTGGACGCCGAAGCATACTGGTACGGACGAGCAGGTTCGTTGGCATGCGCATGAAAAGCAAGTTTGAGCCAGCCGGAGTTGTCTTGCCACTCGGATTTGTAACGGTCGGGAAACTGCGGCAGCTCAAAGCCGTCTTCGGTGGTGTAATAGATATTGAGTACAAAGCGTGTCCCGTATTTCGAGTGCAGCTCGCGCAGACCCTTCAGGTAGAAGCAGTCAAATAGAGAGGCGTACTTCTTTTTCGCAATGTCTCGCAGGAAGAAGCTGTTGTCATCGATAGAGAACCGATATCGCGGCTGGGAATGCTTGTCCCACAATACCCGCACGCGATGTTCGTGCCGGCCGAATTTGCCACGTGAGGCAGCAGTGATCTCCGTCTCTTTTTGACGAAGCAGGATTTCTGCCGTGAACTTGGTGCCCGCGCGCCGTGCCGGTGACCCATTTACCATCACTTGGTCCCGCAGGGGTGCATTCCCGGACACTCGAATCATCAAGCCGCCGTTGACTTCCTTGCCATGCCTTCGGTTCAGAACCGCACCGTGAAACGGCTCTTCGATCCTTACCGACTGGAATGCTCCGGCCGATACCCTCGCTGGTCGTCTCAGGGCAACCGCGGCTGTCCCGGCAACCGTTGTTTGCAGCAGATTACGTCGCGTTATCTTACGTTTCATAATTCTCTCCTCGTCATTCATAACACCTCAATAGTATATACTCTATGCGAGGAATAACAATAGTCTTGGGAAAATGCTCCCTGTACCTGCTGCAGAGAAAGCGTCCTGAATAAGTTGCTTGAAAGTATCAACCGGACGTATTAGAATCAGCTCTAAAGGCCCGAACCGCAAATAATCCCAATATGGAGAGCTTATAGAAATGCCGAATCTATCAACCTACAGAATAGCAGTAGTGTATTTGCTTCTTGCTTCATCCTGCTGTGGTGTTTCCGCCGTAAGGCGTCCCCTAGTGGAGAGCGGAAACCATGCTCCTGCCGCGGACCTGGTAATCAAGAACGCCAAAGTTATTACCATCGACAAAGACAAGCCCCTCGCCCAGGCCATAGCTTTTAAGGGTGAGACAATTATCGCCGTGACCTCAGATGAGGGAATCGAGAAACATCTCAAGGAAGGCGTTTCGAGAATGATTGACGCCGAAGGCAGGCTCGTTGTCCCCGGCTTCAATGATGCACATGTCCATTTCAGCTTCATTGATCCCGACTATATTGACCTTCGCTATATCACGGATTCAAGCATTATCACAGCGAAGGTCAGAGAAGCTGTTGCCAGAGCCAAGCCCGGAGAGTTGATACGCGGCGGTCGCTGGGAACACGAAATGTTCGTTGACAAACAATGGCCCACTAAAGAGTTGATTGATCCCGTAGCGCCGGACAATCCAGTAGTGTTGTCCCGCGCCGATGGACACTCGGTTCTGGTCAACAGTTACATCATCCGCAATTCGGGAATAACCAGGGATACCCCCGATCCGTTTGGCGGCGAAATACAAAGGAATCCGGCTACGGGCGAACCGACCGGTATTTTCAAGGAGAGGGCCAAAGGATTGTTGAAATATGGGGACAAACCTGTTCATCGGACTGCCGAACAGCAGCAAGAGCGACTTATGCGCGGATGGCAGGCGGCGTTCGATCAGGCGGCGCAAGATGGAGTCACTTCGATACAGTTGCCGCCCGGCGGCGATTTTGACATATACCGGAAGTTCAGGGACATGGGCAAGCTCACGCTGCGGTCACACGCAAAGACAGGGCCGGTGAGCCGGGCGATGGATGGTTCCCGGATCAGAAACTGAGCATGGAAAAAGCAATCGAATTGTACACCCTTGGCTCGGCCTACGCTGAGTTCACGGAAGATCGCAAAGGCATGATCAAAGAAGGCTACCTGGGCGACATCGTGATATTCAATGAAGATCTAATGACCATCCCGCATGACCGGATCATGTCGGCAAAGGTGGATTATACAATTGTAGGCGGCAAAGTCGTGTACAAGCGGTAAGGAGCAGAATGAACGAGACACGAGATACGAGAGACGAGAGACGATTGACGAGAGACGAGATACTATAGTTAGCGAGCGGCTCAAATCGCTGGACGCATATCGCGGCCTGATAATGGTCACCTTGGCCTTCGGCGGAT
>JAGLUH010000608.1 GCA_023134875.1 Candidatus Zixiibacteriota bacterium | reverse complement strand
TGTGCGCGGCAGATCTCCCGATCTGCCCGGTCGTTGGATGAATTGGCAACCCACCAGGCAAATGGGTTTGAGTGATTAAATCTGATGTGTCAATTTTCAACGTAAAACCCACCCTTACACATGGGTGGGTTCTATGCTTGTGTGCGCTAATCGTCAGTAAGTCAGACGGTCAGTCCGTTTGGCCGACTATCCCAAGAAGCCGGCAATTACCAGGAGTAGGTATAACATCCGGTAGTCGTCAGTTTTATACCGACAGTGTCACTGCCATCGACCACAACCTGCACCTGGTACTTGATGAATTTCTCGCCGCCGCTTGTCCAGCCGCCGGTGATGCCTGACTTCGGATTGTATACCAGCCAGTTGCCGGTCGCACACCACGACCATTTACCGTTAGGAGTATTGGATACAGTCACCGGATCGTTTTCACCCTCGTAGTTGCTTGGGATGTTGGAAAGATCACCGAAGAGATTGTGTGCCGTGATCGGCTGTGAATTGACAAATTGTTTCGCGGTATAAATTGACCCGGCAGACTCCAGATTCGAGATCATCGCGTTCACGGCGGCTTTTTCGGCCTCTTCCGTGACGTCGAACAGTCTGGGGATTGCCACCGCCGCCAGAATGCCAAGAACAACGATGATTACAACAAGCTCGATTAAAGTGAAACCGCTGCTGTTCCTCATGTTTCGTTTGAACATATTTCCTCCGTTTCCAAGTGAGCCCAGACCCGAAAGCGTGGGTGCATTCCCTGCACTGGCCCTGCTGCTCGAAACTAATTCTCTTATATCTTTTCTTTCGGAATAAACCTCGATTTCTATAGGTTCCTTTACTGAAATCAACACAGATTGTTTCTCCAGGCAAGACATCAACCGGGCCGGCCGCTTGATCTACAATTGAATCATTTTGCAACATCGTCCGGCCAAATGGGGTAAGAAAACCGAGACCCGTGGGTAGAGAAGACCGGCAGCCTCTCTCACATTGTCAAGATCGCCCTGATCCGGCGGGAGAGATGTGTTTGCCGGTCTTACTCTTTCCTGGATGGAATGGAAATCGGAGACTCTTGCCATCAATAGCCGAAAACCGTGATCATCTGCCGGCCTGCTTCAGCAATATAGATATGGCGACGCGTGGGATTGATGGCAATGGCCACCGGCTGATCGAATTGGAAAACTGGTCAGCTCCTGGGGCGGCGTATCGATTGGCTGCGGCTGATGTTCGGGAAGGTTCATAATGATAAGCGGCTGGAAGTGATATATATAGAGAGCGTAAATGATACACACGACCAGGGCTGCCAGGAAGATAAAGCCAGCCGCACCCGCTTTTCCGATGTTATTCGTTTCCTTAAAGGGAGCCTGGCGCCGGTGGTGGTATTCATCATCACTTTTTAGTTGCACTGTCTGTGAAACAATATCATATTTATTAGTATCGGTGGGTAAGCGTGCGGCTTTTATTTGACAAATACTCAACCTGAAACAAATCGGCTGTAATACCCGTCTAAACAAATAGGATAGTTCGATTGAACATGACCACCTTACATAGGAGGTGTGAAAATGGCCAGGCGGCTCTATCGTTCGCGGGAAAGCTCTTTTATTGGCGGCGTCTGTGGCGGTATCGGTGAGTATTTTGATATCGACCCGGTGTTTGTACGGATCATTGCCGTACTGCTTCTCTTTGCCGACGGGATCGGCCTGATCGCTTATATCATCGCCTGGATCGCGATCCCTGCCCGGCCGGAGGATGTTGCCGTCAATCCGGCGCCCCGGACGAACTTCACCCAGTACCTTCCCGGCGCGATTCTGATCGCCCTGGGGATTATTTTCCTGGCGAACAAGACACTCTGGTGGTTTCACTTTGACTATTTCTGGCCGCTGGGCCTGATAGCCATTGGTGTCTTCCTGATCGCCAGATCGGTACGTAACCATGATGAGGAGGAAAAGGTCGATGAAACCGTCGAGAGTTAGGTGGGGAATTTTCTGGATTTTGATCGGTCTCGTATTTCTGGCCAACAATGCCGGTTGGTTGAGCTGGTGGGTCTGGGCTGACCTGGCGCAACTCTGGCCGGTGTTGCTGATTGCCATCGGTCTGGAGATGATTGTCCGGAAATCAAAAATCGAGTGGCTCGGTTATTTATCGACGCTGATTATTATCGGTGCCTTCGTCTGGGCTATCAGCGAAAACGGCGGTGTTCGCTCTTACCGAATCGGTCTTTTCGACGACGATACTCTCTCCGAGGTCAGCACTGCTTATGACAATCAGACCTCCGCCAACATCGAGGTGCAGTTTGCTGACGGGCGCCTCTATTTTCGCAGTGACGACAAATATCTCTTCCAGGCAAAAAGCCGTAACTCACGTGACGAACTGACCTACCGCACTGAGTGTGATGATTCCCATTGCTACATTGAACTCACCCCTCACAAAAGACACTGGCGCCGGTTTATCCACGTGGGTAGTGACGACAATCACTGGAAATGCTATATCCATCCCCGTGTAGACGCCAGCTATCACCTTGACCTCGATGAGGCCGACTTGCGGTTCTATGCCGAGGGACTTCGACTTGATACCTTGCGAATCGAGGCGAAACGATCCGACCTGTTGATCCGGTTCGATGATGCCAACCGGCATATTCTTCTCGATCTGGATGGTCGTCGCACTACTGTCGCTTGCTTTATCCCTGATTCCGTCGGTCTCAAGATCGAGGGCGACTCGCTGACGCCGGCCTCAATCGACCGGTTCAACCTCACCAGGGCGGGCGAGTTTTATATCAACGATCTCTACGGTGAAGCGGCGGCCAACATCCTGATCAAATCAGATATCCGTAATGGTCGTCTCAAACTGCGACGGTATTAACAGAACAGATGTACACCCACCTGGCGCTCCGCTGAGGTG
>JAGLUH010000607.1 GCA_023134875.1 Candidatus Zixiibacteriota bacterium | reverse complement strand
ATGTTGATCGACAACATCATCGAAACCAATCGCTGGCAGGTGCCGATCAACTTTGCGGTGACAGTCTCGAACGAGAATCGCGTTTACCGGGGACAGGCGCTTGATGAGCATCTGGAAATGTACGGCATGATGTATCGCCTGAAAAAAGAGAAGGGCAAAGATATGATCGACGCCGAGGGCACCAAGCGGCTTTACAACGAAGTGTTTCGCTTTCGCGGTGTCGCCGACCCGACTATCCCCAAGAACGAAAACACCAGGCGCCTGACCAATAACTATGGCGCCGGATTTCTTTACTGTGCCGATATCCTCAGGCGAAACGGTGACCTTGAGGGCGCTATTGAACTGGCGGAGAAGGCTATTGAAGTCCTGCCGCACCAGTGGCAAAGCTATGGTTACCTGGCGCAGGTGTATACGGAACTCGATTCATTGGGGCGGGCGGAGGAAATCCTGGGGCAGGCGTCCAGCGCGGTTGATGTCGCCCAGGGGTGGGCGAGTCTCGCCCATGCCTTCTGGACACGCAACCGGAAAGATGAGGCCTATTCAATTCTCAAAAGGGAATTGGCGGCCAATCCTGACGAGCGCACCTTCTACAAGCAACTGCTCAACTACTATTATCGCGATAAGCAGTATGACAGTCTTGAAAATGTACTGGTAGAGTGGGCGACTGGTCATCCGGAGGATACTGAAGCGCAGGCGGCGCTGGGGGAAATTCGCGAACTCCTCAAGATAGATACGGCGACCAGCGGTGTGAGGGTGCAGCAGATTGATACCGTCCGGATGAGCGAGCAGGATAGTCCCGGTCCCGATTCAGAGTAGCTTCGAGATACAGATTGCGCATACTGGCTGTAAACTGGCAGGATTTGACCAACCCGCAAGCAGGGGGCGCCGAGGTTCACCTGGAGGAAATCCTGAGACGGTTGGTATCCTGGGGGCATGAAGTCAGCCTTGCCTGTTCCAACTATCCTGGCGGCAAGGAGAGGGAAACGATTGTCGGGGTGCAGATCTGGCGGCGTGGTTCGCGCAGCAATTTCAATTTCGTCGCGCCGTTGCTGGTGAAGCGAATCCTTAAAGACAAACCGCACGACATCATCGTCGAAGACATTAATAAGATTCCCTTCTATCTTCCCCTCTTTTTCGACTTGCCCCACCTGGTAGTAATTCCTCATCTTTTCGGCACCAGTGTCTTCTCCGAGGTTAACCCGATCCTGGCCAGTTATGTTTACCTGGCTGAGAAGCCGATTCGGCTGGTTTATCGCCGCTCGAATTATCTGGTTATCAGCAATTCCACTAAGGATGATCTGGTCAAACGCGGCATCAACGCTGAGAAAATCAATGTGGCCGAATGTGGTGTCAACCACCAGTTCTATTGCCCTGATGATCCGGTGGTTCGCTTTGAACGCCCCACTCTGGTCTATCTCGGGCGAATCAAGAAGTACAAATCGGTACAGCATCTTCTTCAGGCGTTCCCCCTGATTCGGCGACAGATCACCGACGCGCAGGCGATTATCGTGGGTGATGGCGACTATCTGCCCGCCCTTAAGAAGCTGGCCAGGAAGCTGAACCTTGAGGAGGCCGTCACCTTCACCGGTTATGTTTCCGCTGAGAAAAAACGCGACTACCTGAGGCGCTCGCATGTTGCGGTCTATCCTTCACCCAAAGAGGGCTGGGGCATCACCAATATCGAGGCCAACGCCTGCGGCACGCCGGTAGTGGCGGCTGATGTCCCCGGTCTACGCGACTCTGTCGACCTGGGGCGCTCAGGGTTCCTTTACGAATATGGTAACCTGCCGCAACTGGCCGACAATGTACTGAAGATACTAAGTAACGATGAGTTGCAGCGTTCTCTTTCGGCAGGCGCGCTTAAGTGGGCGGCCCGCTTCACCTGGGATGATTGTGCTCGTCGCTCCTTCGACTGTATCGAGAAAACCCACGACGGTTGGAGAAAAAGATGAGCAAGAAACTGCTGGCCGCTTTCGGGATTGCTGTCAGCGCTCTTTTCCTCTATCTCTTTCTCAAGGATGTGCACTGGGGGGAACTGGGTACGGCGCTTCGTCAGGCGAATTATCTCTGGCTGATTCCCAATATCATCCTGATTTTTCTCACTATGTTGCTGCGGGCCTGGCGCTGGGGTTACTTGGTCAATCCGGTTAAAAAGTGCTCCTTTCACGGGCTTTACGCCGCCACCATGATCGGTTTTATGGCGTCCAATATCCTGCCCGCCCGCCTGGGCGAACTGGTGCGTCCCCTTTCTCTGGGCAAGATCGAGGGTGTGTCCCGCTCGGCGGCGCTGGCCACAACAGCGGTGGAACGGGTCTTCGATTTGGTGACATTGCTGGCTCTTTTTACGGCGGTTATCTTCTACAAGAACCTTCCCGAGACGCCGATTTTGGCGCAAATCGAGAAGGCGGGCTGGGCGTTTCTGATAGTCACGATTGTGTCGGTTGTGATTTGGATTATGCTCAAGGTCAAGACCGACTTGACCCTGCGTGCCCTCAATAAAGTGCTGCGTATCTTTCCCGAGCGAATCCAGGAAACGGGCAGCGACATCCTGGTTAAGTTCGCTTCCGGTCTGCAGGTGCTATCCGATGTTAAGGCGATCCTGATAATCGGCGGCCAGTCGGCGCTGATCTGGGTGCTCCTGGCTGTCAGCAACTACTCCGTTTTCCTCGCCTTTGGGCTGCCTCTGCCGCTGGATGCCTCATTCCTGGTGCTGGCGATCGTCTCAGTAGGGATTATGCTTCCTTCCGGGCCGGGATTCATCGGCCTTTACCAGTATCTCACAGTTATCAGTCTCGATCTTTACGATGTCCCCAGGGCGGCGGCGGAAGGTGTCGGCATTATTATGTGGGCAACCCAGTACTTCGTAATTACCTTCGCCGGACTCTACCATCTCAAGAAGGAACATCTCTCCCTCAAAAAAGTCGAAGAAGAAGAAAACAATCCGTAACCCGTAGATCAAACGGCCTGTCCCCTTGACCTACAACCGACAGATTTTTTCCCACCATGAATAACAACGCAGGTCGAAACCCTTGTGAGGCTGTGCCACAAGCCTTGTCATTGCGAGTCCGGCGGCTGCCGGACGTGGCAATCTCAGACTCATTGATCGCTAAGCACTTGAGATTGCTTCGTCCGCCTACGGCGGACTCGCAATGACCGCATTTTGCTGTCCATACTTTCTTTTGGCACATCTGGTAGCCCACCTCAGCAAAGCGCCAGGTCGGTAT
>JAGLUH010000606.1 GCA_023134875.1 Candidatus Zixiibacteriota bacterium | reverse complement strand
ACACACGTCTCGAGTGGCATGTTTTTGAGGAGGATGAGAAGGGAAGCTGGGTGCTGCATCTGATCCCGCCGTACTATGCTGACCTGTTTGTGGATCAGGAACCTTCCCTGATGCAGAAGGCATTGTCGCCGTGGGAGTATTCTGAAGGGGGGAAGAGCAAATTCACCATCTTCACAGCGTTGACATTAAGGGAAATCGACAGAATCAGACAGTTCATTGTCGACTATAGACAGCTTGTCTTGCTTGGTTTGAACAAGAATATCGAAGCGTATTTTGCCGACGAACTGGATGCTTGTCTTGCCCTTGATTATAACTACAAATCACCGGCGCTGCGCTCTGAAATCGGCGAATGGGAGTACCAGGCCAAGTATAATAGATCGAGGAAGGCGACCCGACAATTGGGTGAGAAGATGCTGACCGCAATGAAGCGCTTTCCCACAACAGCCTTAGGGGTGGACACCTGTATAAGTTATGTTCCGCCTAATCCGGATAGGTCGAATGATCTCCCCCGAAACCTGGCCGAGTTTCTTGTTAAGAGATTGAAGAAAACCTCTCAGGTAAGGAAGAAAGCCCCGCTGGTTTATGCTCAACTGGAAATATCCAAGCCTTCTTCCAAGAGATTGCCGGTCAGCAGCAGGATTAAACTCTGGAGAGAAATCATCTCCTCCGGAGCAGTGCGCCTTTCCAGTTCTGTCGCCGGAACTGATGTCTACGTGATCGACGATCTTTGCCAGTCGGGAGCGTCGATGTGGTCGTATGCAAGATACCTGAAATCTGTGGGCGCTTCTCGTGCCCTGGGATTGGTTTGTGTGAAGACAAGAAGGGATACTGATAACGAATGATATCTTCAGTGGAGCAAACTGCCCGCACCTACTCATCTTCGGTAGTGACCGGTGGCCCACCCTTTATGGTGGGAAGAAGCCGACTGGAACAGTGGATATGAGGATTGATCATGGTAGATAGTCTATCTCTTGGCGAGATATTCGCCCTTGCTACCGCGGTTGTCTGGGCTTTTGCGGTCATCATGTTCAAACGAAGCGGTGAAAGCGTTCACCCGATTGCTCTCAATCTGTTCAAGGACGTTCTTGCCTTTCTGTTGCTGGTGCCGACCGCCTACCTCTTCGGCGAGGATTTACTGCGCGCGGCTCCGTTTCAGGACTATTTACTCCTGGTGGTTAGCGGTATCATCGGCATCGGCATTGCCGACACATTCTACTTCAAGGGTTTGAACAAAATACCAGCGGGACTGCTCGCAATTATCGCCTGCATGTACAGTCCGACGATCATTTCCCTCTCTATTGTTTTCCTGGGTGAAAGCCTGACTATGCTTCAGCTTGTCGGCGCTTTTCTGATTGTGACAGCGGTATTGACCGGCGTCAGCCGCAAAGGGCTTAGAACAGTCGGCCGCCGCAATCTGTTTCTTGGAATGTTGTTCGGACTGATTGCCGTTGTCGCTAACGCCGTCGGTATCGTAATGATAAAACCCCTGCTGGACAGGTCGCCGTTGTTCTGGGTTACCGAGGTTCGCCTGCTGGCGGGGGTCATCTCCCTGGTGGCGATTCTGTTTTTCTTCCCGCAAAGAAAAACGATCATGTCATCCCTGCTTGCCGTTCGGTCCTGGAAATACACGATAGCCGGCTCGTTTTTTGGCGCCTACCTGGCGATGGTTCTCTGGTTGGGGGGTATGAAGTTCACTCAGGCGTCGATAGCCGCCGCCCTGAACCAGACCAGCAATTTGTTTATCTTCATCTTTGCCGCCCTGATTCTGAAAGAGCGTATTGATCTGAAACGTACGGTGGCGATCATCCTTGCAGTCGGCGGGGCGATTCTGGTTTCCTTCGGATGATTCG
>JAGLUH010000605.1 GCA_023134875.1 Candidatus Zixiibacteriota bacterium | reverse complement strand
ACAAAGGAATAGTCCGCACTCCCCGTTACCAGCAAGGTATCCGCTTTCTCATTGTAACCGCAGCCGTGTATGCGCAAGGGCGTGGAGAAGGTTCCGGAATCAGCGGGATGGAAATGCAAATAAACAAAGCTACTTTCGCCGCTGCCCAACTCGAAGGCGATCGGTTGAGGAAGTAACTGCGACGGATCATCGCTGCTGATGTTGATTTCCTGGCAGAACTTGCTTCGATTCCTGATCTTGAGCACCCGCTCACCAAGGGAGGCCACCTTGACGCTGCCGAAATTGATAGTGTCCCCGATGGCAATAAACTCATGCTGCATAACGTTGGCGTTGATAGTAATACTTCGACCTGCCAGTGATTCCATTGTTTCTTCAAGTTCAAGCGCCAGCAGAGCAAGATCGGCGGCATCAACCATAGAGCCCGCAGTGATACTCTCCCTGGCCGATGAAGTAAAGGGGGTGGTGAAGATTATCAGCGGTTCAAGCAAACTGTCCGCGCCCGTGAGGTCACCATCGGCGTCGGTATCGATAAAGGCGTAGTCATACCTGGTGGAGTTGTTGCTATCGAATACTTCAACTGACTGGGGAGTAAAACCGCAGCAGTAGTAGCCATCCACACCAGCGCAGAAGCGGTATGCCTGCTGAAGAGGTTGGTCGGCAAAGCTGATAACAATTTCAGGTAACGAATCATTGCGATCGGGGGTAAAGAGGTAGCGTGAGGCGAGATCAAGCCCGCCGGATAAGAATCTCCCGCCCCAGTCATGACCCTGAAATCGATCCTGGGAAATCTCAAACACCGGTTGAGGAAAGACCAGCAATTCTACTCCCGCCTCGCTTTTAGCCAGTTCATGTATCAGCGCCGCTGCTTGCAGGAACCTGTCTACGCCATCGATTACGTTCTCACCGCGGGTGACGATCAGAGCCATCTTGTACCTGAGACTTTCTCCCGTAGACAGGCTAACTGGCGCCAGGTTAAGCATCAGACGGTAATCCTGCGGGTCATCATTGATCCAGCCTGTCTGCGTAACCGGATTGCCGTCAAGAGGATAATTGGTCGGCATGCCGCTCTGAGGATTGATGTAGGGTGCACCCTCGATGGTCAAACCCTTAATCAGATTGACAGTCTGCGGCACTGTATCGAGCGGCGACTTGCTGTGATAATAGTTGAAGGAGGTGAGGTCACCTTCCAGCAGACAGATGCCGACCACCGGCGGATTGGGGCCGTAGAAGATATCGTGATTGCTGTCATTGTAGCAGTAGGCCGCCGCCAGGGAACTGTCGCAACCGATCAGGTCGCTACCCGCCCAGCCGATATCGGGATCGGCGTACGACGTGATAATGCAGGAATCGATAGTCTCGCCGGAGACATTGGTTATAGTATACTCGAAGAAAACCACTTGCGAGAGGATGGTGTCATACATTTGGTAGGTGTTGTCGAACGTATAGGCGTAAAGCCGGACTTCAACTCCCAGCGGTGGTGTGCCGCTGATGGACATACCATGCGCGCTGCTGTCGGTATCATTAAAAAGCGTGAAGAGTGCCTGCGAACCTCTTAGCAATGGTTGCCCCAATTGGTTAAGGGGCGCACCCAGATGGCTCGGCCAGGTCTGGTAGTCATCGTTGGTCAGGTAATCCTCGCCGCGAGTGATCTTGTATACCGGAAATT
>JAGLUH010000604.1 GCA_023134875.1 Candidatus Zixiibacteriota bacterium | reverse complement strand
CGGGCTCATAACCCGAAGGTCGCAGGTTCAAATCCTGCCCCCGCTATTTGAAAGGCAACGACTTAGCGGGAGCCGGACTTGAGTTCGGCTCTAATTGTTTCAATTTTGTTTCAAAGTCCAGGACTCCCACCGCTTTTGCTCGGTGATCGGGCGAAAGGTGGGAGTACTGTTCTGTGACCGTCAGGGTCGAGTGACCCAGAAGCTCTTGGACCGTTCTCAGGTCCACACCTCCCATAACAAGATAACTGGCGAAGGTATGTCTCAGACAGTGAAGCGAGACACCGCTGACACCTGCCTTCTTCACAATCCTCGCGAACCAGTAGGTGTACGTGTCGGGGTGATGAAGCGGTCGACCTTTGCCGTCATCAAAGACGAACTTACCTTGCTGAGGCAGATCCAAAAAGAGCTTCTCGAACTCGGGGTTCATGGAGACTGAGCGGGGGCGATAGCTTTTTGTGTGGAAACCGGACTCGGGCTTTGACTGGATCCTGACTCGCTTGTTGTCGAAGTCGACATCCTCCCAAGTGAGATAGACCAGCTCTGATCTCCTCATGCCGGTGTAGAGTAGGATTTTTATTACCTTCTGCATGAAGGGATCGGCGACATCGAGGATCTTCTCAATCTCAGCCTTGGAGAGGTACCTTGCCTCTTGCTGGCCAGGATTTTTCAGTTTCTTGAAACCCTTGAGCGGGTTCTCCTTCAGGTTCTTCCATTCCACCGCCCTGTTGAGCATCGCCTTGACCATCTCGAGATAGCGGTTGAACGTGCTGGGCTTGCTTCTCTGCAAGATGATGGACTTGAAGTCCTCCATCAGCCGCGGAGTTATATCGGTCAGCTTGTCCACTTCACGTTCTTCGAAGAACCTCCTCAGAACCTTAAACCGAGTCAAATCGGTCTCGTACGTGTGATGAGCTTTGCTCAGCTGAGAATGCTCGAGATACTTCTTGATGAACTTCTCCAGCGAGATGTTGTCATCCAGCAGACCCAACTCGCCCCGAAGGCTCCTGAGTTCCAGGTCTTTCACGAAGAGCTCAGCCATCTTCTTGTGCGGACCAAACGACCTCATCTTGCGTTTGCCACCGATCGCATAGTCCGCGTACCAATTCCTTCCTCGTTTAAAAACTCTCATTTCTTTCTCACCTCCTTTCTGTTGAGAGCCTTGGAAACCACAAAGACCCATCAGCCATCTTTGCTCGTGTCTTCTTCCTGCGAAAGAAGCTATGGTTGGAAAGATGTACTGATGGGCGCAGTTCTGTTCCATTTGGGTATACAAGGTGTGCGTATCTTCAGGTCTAATATACTCATTGTTCTCCAACCAGGCAAGATAATCGTACTGTTCTATTTGTGACCTTGCTCATTGCGTCTTGCCTTATCAGTGGCGGTAAGTAGCTCCATCAGCCGCGGTGCGACGAAGAGTCTGTTCCTCTTGCGCTTTGTAGCCTCTGCCAGGATGCCGATTTCAACCAGCTTCATCAGTCCCCTTTTTACCGATATGAAAGGAACGTCCCACTTTTTGCTCAGGCCGGAAATTGAAATGACAGGGTTCTGGAAAATCTCTTCGATCAGCCTGTAAGCAGTTTCAGGGGGCCTCTTAACATCCTTGAGTGCCCGTTCATACTCCGCATGAAGGGCTAGTATCGCCTTTGCGTCCGATAGGGCTTCTTTGCATTGCTTCGCCACCCCACGAAGGAAGAATTCGATCCAACCTCCCCAGTCCCCGGTTTGGCTAACCGTCAGGAGTCGAGAGTAGTACTGATCTCTGAATCTGTCAAAGAAATCCGACAGGTAGAGGAGGGGTTGCGTAAGATACCCTCTCTCGCAAAGGAAGAACGTAATCAATAATCTTCCAATCCGTCCGTTTCCATCCAGAAAGGGGTGGATTGCTTCAAACTGATAGTGCATCAACGCACACTGGATCAACGGTGGCTCTTTAGGCTCGGAATGGAAGTACTTTTCCCAGTCCCCCAAGGCTTCCTTCATCTCATCCACGGCCGGTGGGACAAACGAGGCGTCGTTCAACGAGCATCCGGCCGGACCGATCCAGTTCTGCGTACGACGGAATTGTCCCGGCGTGGCTTCTCCTCTTACATCCTCCATCAGAACTCGGTGAATCTCGCGAATCAATCGCAGGGACACAGGTAGCTGTTTCAGCTGGTCCGAACCGTACTCCATCGCCTGAACATAGTTCTTAACCTCTCGAACATCTGGGACTTTCGGTTCCTCCTGTTCAGCCGCTTCGAAGAAGAAGAGGTCATCGAGCGATGCTTGTGTGCCTTCAATCCTGGAACTGGACACCGCCTCGCGCCTCATGTAGGGCGAGATGAGGAGATACGGATTGGGCACCAACCGTCCTGTGCCGGACAGCTCGCCCAGTAGTCTGTCCGCCTCAGAAAGCAAATTGGTCAGGCTGCTGTCATAGCTGAGAGCTGGCGGCAGAGGATTGGGAACGAAGGCCCAGTGTCCCCTTGATGTCTTGATAC
>JAGLUH010000603.1 GCA_023134875.1 Candidatus Zixiibacteriota bacterium | reverse complement strand
CATGGTTATCGGTATAGGAAGCGGAGTTGACTGCCATAGCAACAATCGGCAGGAGCAGAAGAATACCGGCGTAAAAAGAGGCGCTGCCCCGAAGGCGCAGTCGCGCCGGCGACTTTTCTGAAGTGGCTTTTGATTCTGTGTAGCTTTTCCTCACTTCACGTGCCTGACTTATAGTTGAACTGTGAACGCCAGCGCGGGTCAATTCTGGCCGTAATCAGATGCCCCATTTCCCGGATCAGGATTGCTATCGTTGCCAGCGCGGTGGTTATCAGCAGTATCTGATCAGCCTTATGGCTTCCCTCCAGAACCTCTATACACCAGGAACCGACACCACTATAGCCGAAGAGACGCTCCACGATGATCACACCCCCCATCATCTGAATGCCGCGTGAAGTAACGATCGCCACCGTCGCCAGCGTCAGCTCGCGAACGTAGTTCCAGGTCAGATCAAGCCCCAGTACCTTGTTGAATTCGACATATTGAAGTGACGCTATTCTTCGCGTCTCCGAGTTGATATGCTGCTTGAATTCAGCCAGCAGACCATCGCCCACCGCCAACGTTACCACCATCAGGATGAACTTGCTCGCAGTTACCCCATCAACCGGCGGATTGATTCCAAAACCGATCGCGGCAATAGCGAGCAGCACGATTCCCACCGCCAGGCAGGTGGGGTAAGAAAGCACGTTGAGCAGCTTGTCGGCAATCCGGAGCACCAGTCCGCCGCGTCGCAGTGCCGCCATTACACCAACCGCGAAGGCAATAGTGAGTGAAAACAGCAAAGATGATCCCACCAGGAGGCGCAGATACTGTCGCTAGAGCGTCGTCTGGAAAGCGTCGACAAGAAAGCTACCGACCTGCACGATCAAACCAACGAGCTGTTTGCCAGTATTCGTTCCCGCCTTTCCGCGACCGGCGACCTGGAGATGGTCAACTCGCGTGATGTCTATTTTGACCTTAACGAGTACAAGCTTTCAGCGGAAGCCAGGGGCGTGCTCGACCAGATGGCTCAGGAAATGACGGAGAAGCCAAACTCGATTCTGGAAATCATCGGCCAGACTGATGCGCTTGGCTCTACCCGTCACAATTTCTGGCTGGGCGAGCGACGGGCTGAGGAAGCGAAACGGTATCTGCGTGACAAGTTCGGCATCCCGCTCAACCGGCTCCAATCAGTGAGCGACGGTAAAGCAAAGGCGCAGGAACTATCCGCCGCGCAAGCGGAAACCGGCAATAACAAAGATCGCAAGGTTTCGCTGAACTTGTGGCAGAGTGCGATGCCACTACCGCAGAAGGACTCGGGCCAGAAAGAAGAATCTGACATCAGTTGAGCTATTTCTTCCTCGCTCAGCCAAGCTGAATCTTCAACTCCATTGCCCGCCACTGCCGTGCTACTCTTTGTGGCACAAGGGAATTGACAGCGGCGGACGCCTGTCTTTCTTTAGTGGCTATTTGATAAGAGACGCTGGTTAAGAGAACAGTCTTAATTCTATACGCTTCTGCTTGAAAGCGAGCAGCGGGAGAAATCCCTGTCAACCCGGCCAGGCAAGTCGTTTTCTTGCTTTTTGGGGTTGTTTTTTTCTTCTTTTTATATATCTTACTAAGTGGTGTAAGGTATTGTTGCACAACTACTCGCTTAGTGACTGCTTTGTTAAGATGAAGTCAAAAACTAATTTCATTAATCACTCAAACCCCGCGCGGGCGCTCACGAGCAGAGAAATGGAGGTTGCTTTGCGCAAGAATGTTTTCGTGACCGGTTTGTTGCTGTTGCTGGTTGGAGTTACCAGCATCGCGGTCGCCGACCAAAGAATCCAGATCGGCGACTCCCCGAACGGTGTGACCCTGTTGCAGCAGGATCAGACCGGCTTGACGTTCAAGGTAAGCGTCGGCTCTCTCGATTTTCTTACTGTTTCCACACCGGAAGGCACTTTCGACCTGATGACGGCTGAGGGATTGGGTCGCCCCAATCAGATCGGCGAACCGAACCTGCCAATCGCTAACAAGCTGATGGCGATACCGGTCGGCAGCGACCTCAGAGTGGAAGTCGTCTCCAGCGTTACAGAAGCCGTGTGGCTAACCGATCATGGGATCACCAACCTGCTGATGCCGACTAAACCCTCGCTGAGTAAGTCGCAGGACCCGGCTGATGTTCCCTTTGAGTTCGATGTCGGCGTC
>JAGLUH010000602.1 GCA_023134875.1 Candidatus Zixiibacteriota bacterium | reverse complement strand
GCATTGTTGAAACAGTTTGGTTCGGTGAAGCGCATAAAAGAGGCCACGGTTGAAGAGATCGTCTCGGTCAAAGGCATCACCCAGAAGCTGGCCGAGCTGGTGTTGAGTACATTGCGGTGATCCAATGGCGTTGATCTCATGGTCGGCAATATCGACATCCTGATATTCTACCAGTACGTCCGAAGCGAGGCTTGATTTGCAGGATAATCGGGAGAGGTCTCAGTATACAGTTGTCTCAATTTGGGGGTGGGGCTCACAATCCACTTGCGCTCGGATGGGTGGAACTGGTACACTTATACGAAGTGAACAAACCTAAGCCGCGACATAGTATTGTTTCCAAGGCCATAATGGGGGCAGATATGGGCCTGGCTCGAAGTACATCGGAGTTGTATCTTCCTGAAGGCTACGAATCCCTCAAATGTCGATTAAGAGATATTCAGTTTGAACTTCTACAATTGACTAAGGCAGTGCTTATCCTAAGATTCGAATTGCAGGGACGACACGAAGACGTTGCCTCTCTTTACATGACAGACAACTGGAAGAAAGAGTGTACGTACTTTTTCCTAAACAGCGAACACCCAGAATATGAAAACAAGGCGGATTCTTTCCACCCACTTCTCGCACTGCTGCTCGGTGATAATTTGAAGGTAGATAGCGCTAGTCTGACCGTTGACGATAAGATCGCAAATTCTCTGATAGATCAGACACCAAATTTCGTTGCGTTAGCCGATAGTTGGACTCCTGGCGAACCGATCAACGCGCAAGGTGGCAGCTATCAGTATTTTCACGCTAAATCAACGGTACTGTACGGCCCGGTTGCCGTGGGGGTCGAATACGTCGCCAGGCTAATCATAGAGGCCAGGAACATTGAGTACTTGTTTGCTGTAATGCTGCCATTCGGGGAAGTGCGCACCAATTACCCCTCCTTTTTTACAAAGACTGATTATCAACTGGAACTGTCACCATGTTTTATTGCTCCCACGGTCAGCAACAAACTACCAAACCCAATCCAAAAGAAGCTTGATGAGCGATCGGGTGAGAGAAGGTGGCCACCGGACGAGGTGAGAGCTGACCCCTTTCGGGAAACACCGTTGTACTTTGGTCCAACAGAAGAGTGGACTCATAAGCCAGATATTTGGATGGTTCCGAAGGGGCATGCCCAGGTGTTCAACTTTGACTTGGGATTTCCTCCAAGCCGAAACCATGAGATCATACTCACGGCTACCTCGGCAGCCGTACCAGTGCGGGTTTACGAGTTACTTCAGAAGTTGCCAGACTACAGGGATTTCTTGGTGACCCTTGATATTTTCAATTTTCAGCGAGATTCGAACCTTTCTTTGGAAGTGACGGCTGAAATATTGGGTTACAGTCAGCCGGAGACAGTTCATGTCACGGTCATGTCTGGGCAAGAGGCTACCAGGCTTATGCACCAGCGGAAGCGCGGCTCAAGAGAAATCCTTAATCTTGTACCTACGTTGAAGCCCGAGGCCGTGAGAGAGATATCAAGGCCAACACAGGCTACGTTGCATTGTGAAGTTACTGACCGGCAAACTGGCCGCTCCCTTTTCAGCGAATCACGTAAAGTCGTACTCCTGCCGCCTGACGTCATGATTTGGACCTTGAAGGACTCAAGGAGCGCCCGTGAGTACCACTTATTCGATTTTATCGGCGCTTGGATCAGCGCGGGTGATAACGAAGGCCTTCTTGATTCAGTTAGAGCAAAGGCAAGAAAGCACCACCCCGATGGTGTACTATTGGGGGTTCAGGACAATGCGGAGGAAAACCGCCTGCAAATCAAGGCGCTGTATCAATGCCTCTCTAAGGATGTTGCAGTTGATTACGTTAACCAGCCCTTTATTTTTGGTCTGACAGAAAACGGTCAGCGAGTGCATCCCCCCGAAAAGGTCCTCAAGCAAACTGCTGGTAATTGCATTGACCTTGTAGTGCTGTTTGCTAGTCTGATGGAAGGTTTGGGGATCAACCCGCTGATTTGTCTTGTGCCCGGTCATGCCTTTCTCGGTTGGCACAGTCCTCGGGCTCAGTATGGCATGGAGTTTCTCGAGTGTACGGCGTTGCAGCGCGCCTCTTTTGAAGATGCTCAAGATGCCGGAGTCGAGTATTTCAGAAATCATTTCCTGTTCAAGGGCTCAGATGCCCTCTTGCCGAAGGAACTCATATACATGTCCAAGAAGAGCTATATTGTAGACCTGGCAGAAGCAAAGAAGCGCGGATTTGCAACCAAACTGGCCCATATGACCTAAGCAATGACAACTTCTCATTCAGCGAATCAGCCCAAAGCATATACCGTAGCCGCTATTACCCGGATGATCAAAGCCGAACTGGAAGACCGGTTCCAGTCGATCTGGGTCGAGGGCGAAATCTCCAACTACCACCACCACTCATCCGGCCATCGGTAGTTCACTCTAAAAGACGACCGCGCTGTGCTCAAAGCAGTCATGTGGCGGTCGGTCGGTGCCACACTCAAGTTCGAGCCGGAGAACGGCCAGAAGGTACTCGCTTTCGGTGATATCACCCTCTACGAAAAAGCCGGCCAGTACCAGCTTCAATGCCGCAAACTGGTCCCTTCGGGAGTGGGCGAGTTAGAACTGGCGTTTCGGCAAATCCACGAAAAGCTCTCAGCCGAAGGTCTTTTTGATTCCGACCGGAAACAGGCTTTACCAGAATACCCGCGTAAAATCGGCATAGTGACCTCACCAACCGGGGCGGCTATCCGCGACATGATCCAGATTTCGCGCCGTCGCAACCGATCAGTAGAACTGGTTATCTTTCCTGCCGCGGTCCAGGGTGACGGCGCCGAGAAGACTATTGCCGCCGGGATCGAGTATTTCAACACCCGCGATGATATCGATATCATCATCACCGGACGGGGGGGTGGGTCCCTGGAAGACCTCTGGCCGTTCAACACAGAAACTACTGTGCGAGCGATTGCGGCCTCAAAAATCCCGGTTGTTTCGGCGGTTGGCCACGAAATCGACACCACCCTGTCCGATTATACCGCCGACCTCCGCGCCCCGACACCGTCCGCCGCGGCTGAGTTGACGGTTTGGTCGCGAGCTGATTTCCTCGACCAAATCCAGGGTCATCTGTCGGCTCAGGCTTCTCAATTGGAGAGCCATGTTGAATATGCCCGTCAGAACCTGCGTAATATCTTCGGTCGTCCCGTGTTTCGGAAGCCGTCGGGGATGGTCGATCAACGGCGACAGGAGTTGGACAATCAGTGGCGGCGGTTGACGACCGGCGGAAAAAACTGCTTTGAGCGGTTCAGGAATGAGCTATCTTTAAGGTTGTCCCGTTTGGACGCATTGTCGCCTTTGAAGACGTTGGCCCGGGGGTACTCGGTCAGCCGGCGAAGCGACAATGAGAGTCTGATTAGATCGATTGAGGATACTGCCAAAGGCGACCGGATGGAAACAATTCTTGCCG
>JAGLUH010000601.1 GCA_023134875.1 Candidatus Zixiibacteriota bacterium | reverse complement strand
GGGCGAGAGCACGATTGCCGCGGTCCTCAGTATCAACCAGGAAGTAGGAGTCGACCTCGTTGCCGTCGTTCAAATACACCTGACGGTTTACACCTTCATAGTACCAGACAATTAAGAAAGCATCACCGATCAATTCACAGCCTACGCCATATGGGGCCTTGGCTGGTTCAGCGGTTACCGCCTGGGCACCGAAGATAAGCAATCCGATAAGAAGCATACGCAAGGACATAGAGCAAGTGCACCTGTTGGTTACCACCGAATCTAAACCCAGGCGTGGAGTAAGGCAAGAGGTAATGCGGCGTGAATGTCAAAAGTGCAAGACTTTTGACCTACGTCACTCTGTCTTGGTAAATCACAGATTGCATCACGAATTACTTGAAGTCAGGGGCGATAATGCCATGATATCCAATATCTTGAACGTGTCGCGTTTTTGCGTGCGATTCCTCTTGCCTGGAAATATGACATTGTATATATTAACTATCAGTTCTGTCCAAGCGGAGGCACGTGTTTTGTCAAAGCTAATACTTCTAATGGTGGCAGTGGTTGGCGCTGTCTTTCTAATCGAGGGGTGGGATCAGCAGACCCAGACCTTCGATCCAAACGCCGGTGTCAACGGTATCTTCAGCGCGGCAAACGCCATCTATCTTTTTCTCGCCGCCAGCGATCAGTGGGTTTCGATCATCATTCTTCTCGCCGGCGCAACCCTGATTTCCGCCCGACTGGTAGCTTCAGTTTTCAGTAACTAAGAGCGTCCCTGTCATTACAGGCGGATATGCAGGTTAATAAAGAAGGTGTCGAGTGCTTTCAGGCGCTTGGCGGTGGCCGGACTTAGCAGGTATAGCAAATCGTTGAGCGTCGTACCCACTCCCAGGTAGTATTCCGATTCAACCAGGTTATGGTCATGGTTAGTGCCATAGCCGACGCCCAGCCAGATATACTTCGGCTTGTAGAGCGCCCACCAGACAAAGTTGTCAAATTCCTCGTTCTTGCTGGAGAGAAACTTGTTCTCAAATTCAAACGGTGATCTCTTGAGTGCAAACTTGAGATCGAAATTTTCCAGCCCCCGACGCCGCAACCAGGAGAAACCTATCCCCATCCAGTTCAGCAAAAAATCAGTGGCGCCGAACCCCTGCCCGGGATTGTAGGCATCCAAGGGAAACTCGACCAGGGTGGTAACCAATCCCGCTTCCAGCATGGCGTACTTCTCCACCCTGGTGGAATCCATCCCCAGCAGTCGAAAGATGCAGATGAATGCCTCGGTCAGTTGATAGCCGGCGAACATGTGGCTGATTTCATCGGTCAGGGCGAGGTTATCGTTGGTATCCTCCTTGAAATGGAACCTGCCGGTAGGGGTGCCCCAGGTGTCGGTGAGATAGAAATAAGCGGCAGTGCCGCCAATCACATTACCGACAATTAGGTTGCGATGAAGATGAGGATTCTTCTTGCTGCTGTCTGGTTCGGTTGCGTCCTGCCCCACGCAAAGCACCGCTGTCAGCAGCAGAAATAGAAGAGCAAGGAAGAGATTGCACGCAAAGCTTCTTAACATCAGGTCAGCGCTCCTAATCGCAAGAAACTTGCACGTTATGGAAGACGATATTGATAAACTGAACCAAGTCGGTCAGGTCAAAGAGACCATCGCCATCAGCATCAAGCTGTCGGATGGGAACAGTAATCACACCGTCGCGGTAGAGAATCCGGATCATTATCACCAGGTCAACAAGATCAAGCTTACCATCATTGTCCGCATCACCACAGACAAAGGAATAGTCCGCACTCCCCGTTACCAGCAAGGTATCCGCTTTCTCATTGTAACCGCAGCCGTGTATGCGCAAGGGCGTGGAGAAGGTTCCGGAATCAGCGGGATGGAAATGCAAATAAACAAAGCTACTTTCGCCGCTGCCCAAC
>JAGLUH010000600.1 GCA_023134875.1 Candidatus Zixiibacteriota bacterium | reverse complement strand
GGATTGAAGGGGTTGGGATAGTTCTGGCTCAGGGCGAATTCCGTTGGAAGGTTCGTGCCTTTGGCCACCGGGTTGATGGCCGGTACGAGTGCGTTGTGGTTGAGGTCTGACACAATTGCCTCGACGATCTCATACTTGCCGGGAAGTCGAACCAGGGGATGTGATCCCTTTTGTATCAGTGCCGATCCCTGCATGTCGAGGATGCCGATCCGCCCCGAGCCATCCTTCTGATGGAAGAACAGCTCCAGATCGTCGTCGACCAGCTTGACCGGATCACCCGTTTGCTCGCCAGACAGTTCGATTTGAATACCCCTGAGGTCAACCGAGGATTCCAGGGTGATGATGGTGGAGACGTCTTCATAGGAAGTGTTCAGCATGATGTCACTGCGCACCTTTGAGGCAGGTCCGGCGTTCTTCGCACCGCACGAAGGAGGCGGGGGGCCGCCAAAGAACAGATACTCAACCAGGTGAGTCAAGTCAGCCACGTTAATGCCACCATCACCGTTAACATCACCCTCTTCCGTGCACGGAGGCGCCGGGCCACCGAAGAACAGGTAGTCAACCAGGTAGGTCAGGTCGGCAACGTTGCATGCATCAGCTCCATCGCCGTCAACGTTGCCGCGGATGCCTATACAGCAAATGGGACATGGATTTGGAGTACAGGAAATATTGTCACCAATATAATTGTGAGAGATGGCCTGGCAGTTAAACGGCGAAAGGACATCGCAATGAGCAGTCACGATGGCACAGCAGGCGCCTCGAGTGGTATCAGGACAGCAGCATGTCTTCACCGGATAACCATTCGTAAAGCACGAATACCCATTGATTAAGTAGCAATTGAACATGTCAATATCGAGTTGGTCGATATAACAGTCGCCGTTGAGATCACCCTCGTACAACAAGTTCGGCGGAGGGCCGGCGAAGTTGACGAACTGGATAAGATACGTGAGGTCACTGATTATCAGGGCGATGCCGTCATCGTTGATATCACCATAAGCGTAGCAGGGTTGGCAGCACAGCTCAACGGTCATCTCGATGAAATCAACCTCAGTCTCATCCTCGAAGATTATGTCGAGATTGCCGTCCTGGAGAGCTCCCAGTATGTTGGTCGGCAGCCAGCCTCGCAGTGGCAGGTTCTCCAGATAGAGCGTTACCGTCATCTCGTTGCCGTTGTTCCAGGTTCCATCGCCGCCGGCATATGCTTCCAGGTCGTTCATTGATATCGAGTAGATTCTCCCGGAGTTGGTCCAGTCGCCAAGATACATCCAATCAGAGGGAGCCCCTCCTCCTGAAGCTCGCAGCTTCATGCGAAGAGTAGCACCGACAACGACGCAGTCATCGTCCCAGCAGCCATTGAAAGTGTGGCCAAAGTGCTGGTTGTTGGCTGGTTCGTCGAAGTTGTCAATGTAGTCGTATTGCTGGATCAAGTAGGCAATCAGGCCCGGACTCTGGTCAGACGGCTCCGGTCCGCTGAAATTGTCATCGGTGCCGTGGAGGCAGGTATCATATGTCGTCGTTTGCACGTCGCAGGTGTCGTTACCGAAGTCGTAATCAGTCAGATGGTCTCCCAATTGCAGGTTATCCACCGTGTGGAAAACGGTCAGCGGATAGGTTTGCGCCGAGGGGTAAGGCCAAGGTACCTCCTGTACTGTATACGAGCCTGGCGGAAGTCCGGAGAACACGTATCCTCCCTGAGGATTTGTGGTTACAGTTTTTGAGACGGTACCATCAAGCTTAATGAGAAAATCCTTCACTCCCACTTCTTCCGGTCCCAGATCCCAGACGGAGTTGCCGTTTTCGTCCCAGAACTTCGTGCCGGAGATACTGGCAGCGTTGTCCACAAGGTTGCCAAAATCCTTGCCGGTAATAACCTGGTTTGGGCCAACGGTGACGGTATATGAACCTGACATTGGGCAGTTCTGAACCCAGCCGGATTGCTGAGATTCTGTAACCGAGTAGGTGCCCGGTGCCACATCATTGAAGTAGTAGTTCCCCAAAACATCGGTCGTTGTCGACGGCCCTGGTTGGAGATTGATCACCCACCCCGACAATGCCGGCTCACCGAGATCTTTTACACAATCACCATCAAGATCA
>JAGLUH010000060.1 GCA_023134875.1 Candidatus Zixiibacteriota bacterium | reverse complement strand
ATCGGAGATCTTCAGTGTCAAGAGCGCGCCCGCAGTCAGCCGTTGTGCCATGCCGATAAGATATCCACTTGGCCAGCCTTGGCAAACAACAAAAGAGACTGTTTCATAAAAGCATTGCAAAATGCCCGCTGATGATTGTATAAATACAAATAAGCCGGAGCCGGTGATCGATAAAGCCCGATAGAGAGACTCCGGCGCCAAACTCTAACAGAGGACAGAAAATGAGTAAGCAGTTAGTTGCTGTGGGCATGGTGGTTTTGATGATCGGTGGCGCTGCGCTGGCACAATCCCTTGCGTTCCCGCCGGCCCAGTTGAAACCCCTTGTCGATCCCGCCTATAATCAGAAGCTGCAACCCTTCGCCGGCGAAGTTCGCTTTGTCGGTTCTCCCGGCTATGCCCGAGTCTGCTCGGTGATGGTCAATCTCACCTGCCGGGTACCGCTTGACTCGGTGGAACATTTCCAGCTTGCCCGGGAGAAACCATACATGATCGATGTTGAGCCTGATTCCTGCCGCTGGGAGGCGCCGATTGATTCGGGCAGCAACTTCTCAGCGATCTTTACTTTTACGCCGAATGAAGTGGGAACCTACACCTTGATCCTCAAACGAAAGAATGGCGCGTCCTGGCAGGCGCTGGCTGCGGTAGTACTTGCTATCGATGAGGATGGCAACACACTCTATGCCGGCTCGGCGTTAAGCCACCGACAGACTACGGTGCCACCGCATCCCAAACGTGATGCCGATTCACTGATCCTGCATTTCCCGCTCAAGGCGGAAACTGGTGATGCACGGTATGATCGCCATTTCACCGCCCGATTCAAGTTCTCCCCGCCGCCGGCGGTGAATGAAACCACCTATGTGGAATTCCATCTGCAGTGTCAGATTGATCTTTACCGGAGGGTACAGTTCATTCTCGATTACTCCACGATGCTGGTGCCTTCTGATCTTCCCGAATCATGGGGTGACTGGGTTGCGTCCAAAGAAGAATATCGCGATTACAATGGCAGCTTCTCTTTCGTGCCCAGAATGGCAGGGTTGGGTATACTCACCTTCAAGGTTGTCGGCAGACGTCCGCTGATGCGGCATACGGAACGCAGCACCACCGATTTTCCCATGTACTATCTCATTGGCGAGAATGGCGAGTTCCAGTTTATCGGCACTTTCAATCCCTGGGAACGATTCGGGCGCGCCGACAATCCGATGCTGGGTACGCTTAACACGCTTCTCGACCTGAAGCGGGAGAAATTTGCTTTCAAACAGGTCTTCTCGAAACCGGATTACATCGCCGAGGAACGTAAAGCAGCAAAGGACTCACTTGATCAAAAGGATCAATGAAGATAGTTGCGCGACTAAAAAACGCGCTATGCTGTTTCGCCATTCTGGTGTTGCCGATCGGCATCTACCAGGGTGATGCGGATTCCGTCGATTACGTTATCGGTGGCTATGGCGGCACTGGGCAGTATGCCTCGGTGATTCGCGGGTGTGATCGGGAAGCTGCCGCTCCCAACAGCTTTGTTGATGTTGCCGGAGCGGCCGCTGTCGCTGTGCCGTCGGGGCGCGATTCACCGTTGGTGATTGGCTTGAGGGGTGGCTACTTCCAAACTGATTGGACAGTGCCCCGCTGGAGCTACGGCCCCGACCACGACCACGAAGAAGTCCCAATGGGTGTGTATGATTTCGGTTACGTCAACCCCAACATCAGCCTTGAACTGAAGTATTTCGGGATCGGCGTCGGCTACGTGACCGGTAATCGACCAGAGAACTTCAGCGGAAGCGGCAGCGTGGAGGACACGATCCGAGGGGACTTTGAGAAAACGACTAAATTATCTGGTCACCTACGCGTAGGCAGACCGGATAAACTCTTTTTCTCGCTCAGTGTCAACGAGAACCTACAATTGGTGTCGGGCGGAGGCTACTTCGATCTGGGTATCGGCTTCTCCTGTGGGAGAAACACGCTTCTGTTTAACGGCGTCAGTGGCGGCCTGTTTGACGAGGGCGGCGTTGTTCATCAGTTCCGAGCCAGGTTAAGTCGCAGGCTTGATCTCAATGTCAATTTCCGCTGGGGCTCTTCTGTCGGCGTCTTCGAGAACGCGGTCTCTGCGGGGCTTGTCTATCGTTTTCCACGGCGCGGTCACTGAATATCCCCTTACCTCACTTTTTCTTGACTTTCAACTTTTCCCTCTCTATTTACCCAAAGAAAAACGCCCTTCAGGCTCTTGCAAATTTATGGCATTGCCTGAGATGACTGATGTATAAGAATATAGTACTAAGCGAAAGGATGTAAGATGCGTCGGATAATGATTCTACTTTGTCTGCTTTTTCTGATCGTGGGTGGAACTACAACGATCCGAGCCGAGTCGCAGGAAACTCCCGGAACCTTGCTGTTTGAAAATGCGCTTCTGCCGATACCGGCGGGTCCGGGGAAGGTGGCTTTTTTCCGCAGCGATGCCAAAATCCCCGGTAACCCGATTGAGCTCTTTGTCGGTGACATCAAGACCAGGGAGGAAACCAGGGTCCTGCCGGGCTATAATTTCCGCCAGACCCCGGGACTGGTTGCCGCCTGGTCGCCGGATGGTAAGGAGTATATCATTCCCAACAAGATCAGCGGTAGTTGGGAGTTGGTGCGCTATCAAACCGGCAGCCGCAGCGGCGAACCTCTTACCGACATGACGCAGCACCGGATCGAGGTAACCCCCAAGGAGCGCGATGCTCTTGGTATTACTTCGGACATGCAGCTTTGTTTCACTGAGCTATCTTACTCACCATCGGGGAAACACGTGATTTTCACCCTGACCCGGCTGGCCAAGTCGGCCATCTGGAAACTGAACCTGGAGACCGGCAAGGTGCGCCAGGTCACCGAGGACCGGGTAGGCTATTCTCCCAGTTTCCATCCGGACGATGAGCATTTCTGTTATGCCGCGCTGGCAATCAAGAAGGGAATCTCGGCGGATGAGGATATTCTGTTTCGCTCGGTTGCAACGGGGGAGATCGATACGCTATGCAACAGTTTCGCTCACGAGTACAATCCGGTGATCTCGCCTGACGGTAAGTATCTCCTGTATATTAAGCGAGTACACAATATCAATAATGTTCATGTTATGAATCTCACCTCCCGGGAGTCACGGCAGTTGACCTTTGCTGTCTACGGCCAGAACTGCACTGTTGCCAAATGGAATGCCAACGGCAAGCGGATATTCATCCAGGGTGCTGGTTATGCACCGGAACTTTCGATTTATATGGAAGAGTTCAAGCCATTCTGACAGGTTGATGAATCAAAACAAGTGGGCAGGCAAAGCCTGCCCGCCCGCGGCACGCTTTGGCCTTCTCGAACCATTTTGTTTTTAGTTGACAGGAAAAGTTGAACTTCCGTACCCTGGTTTCAACAATAGGTATCGTTTTGGGAAACGACTCTGGAGGAGAATATGAAAAACCTTGGTCGCGCATTTTCTTTCATGTTTGAGGACAAGGATTGGATTCAAAAAATCCTGATCGGCGCCGCGTTTGTACTGCTTTCCTGTATACTTATCGGCATTCCCCTGCTGCTTGGCTATTACCTTCAGTTAGCACGTCGTTCCGCCGAGGGCAAGGAACTGCCGCTACCCGATTGGGATGATCTCGGTGGTAAGTTTGGGAAAGGGTTGATATTCTTTATCATACTTATCATCTACTCAATCCCATTGATGATTCTCAGTTTCATTCTGTCTCTGATTCCCTGTATTGGCATACTGCTCTGCCTGATCCCTTTCATTGCGCTGGCTTTGGCGTTACCGTATCTCACCGTCGCTTATGCTCGCAGCGGCGATTTTAATGTCGCCTTCGAATTCGACAAGATGTTCGAGTTTATCAAGGAGAACTTCACGAACGTGCTGATTGCGGTGGTGATGTCATGGGTACTTTACTTCATCGCTCAATTTGGCGCCCTGGCCCTGCTTATCGGCCTGCTTTTCACCAGTTTCTGGGCTGGTTTGGGCACTAACTACCTCTACGGTCAGGTCTGGTGGGAAGCGGAAAACAAAGAAGGTCCAGTGTCGGTAGAAACGCCGAAAATCGAGGGGGGAACCGATTCGGATGACAGAGGAGAGACAGGCTCAGAGAACAGATAAGCTTATTCGTACCATCCTGGTCTGGAGTCTGACTTTACTAACAGGACTTTATTTCAGCGGGGGAATCATTCCCCCGCTTTTCTTTTTGTCAGACAGCGGGTCGGTTAATGCCTGGCACGCTTTTTATGGTTACTTCTGTCATCAAATTCCGGAGCGCTCGTTTTTCATTGATTCTTGTCAACTTGGTTTCTGCTCTCGTTGTACCGGATTCTTCGGCGCCCTCTTTCTCGCCAGCCTGGCAATACTAGTCCTGCGCGCGCGCCTGCGGATTCACCTGCTGATGGTAGTTGTTCTGATCATACCGTTGTTGCTTGACTTCATCTTCGACTTCAGTTCGGCGCTGCCGGCAGCTAATCTCTCCCGCTTGATTATCGGCGCGGTGGCTGGTTTCGGCCTGACAGCCGGCCTTTTCCCCAGGTACCTGGCTTTGATCCGACGATAATTACTTGTCAAGAGAATCTGTCACACTTAGATTGCGACGGCTGTTTACAGTTCCCAAGGTTGGAAGAATGCGACCATGATATCGCTGCGCAAGCTCAAGATCAAAAACTTCGCCATTGTTTCCGAAACTGAGGTTGATTTCGCTGAGGGGCTGTCCGTTGTCACCGGTGAAACAGGTACCGGCAAATCGCTGCTGGTTGGCGCCATCAGTCTGCTCATGGGTGAGCGGGGACGGGCTGAATATGTGCGTGCCGGTTGTCGCCTTGCCGTGGTTGAAGGGCATTTCCACGGCGATTTCTCAAGGCTAACGCAGATTTTCAAGAAAGAAGAGATATTAATAGACACTGACCTTTTGGTCCTGACTCGTGAGCTTGGTGCTGATGGCCGTAGTCGCTGCCTCGTAAACGACCGACGGGTCAGTGTCGCCACCTTTCGCCAAATCGGCGCTCAAATTTGTGACCTGCATGGTCAGCATCAGCATCAATGGCTCCTCGACCCGGGCAAACATCTCTGGTTCCTCGATCGCTTCGCCGGTTGCCGCCCTCTTTACGAGCAATACCTGACCCAGTTCAATAACTACCGCTCGCTAAAAGCAGCTATTACTTCTCTCAAAGAAGAGATCAACGCCAATCAGGAGCGGCGGCAGCTTTACCGCTACCAACTTGACGAAATCGATCGAGCAGCCATTGTCACTGACGAAGAGACCGAACTGGAACAGGAACGTCGTCAGCTTGAGAATGTCACCAGGATCAAGGAGCGACTAATCAACTCGCAGTTGCGGCTGGAAGATGAAGGTGGTGGCATCGAGGCAGTTACTGGGACTACCGGTGACCTGGAGACGATTGCTGATGATTTTCCCGCAGCTAAGCCGCTGACAGAGGAATTGGAATCGATCAAAATCAGCCTGACGGAAATGGTTCGTACCCTGGCGGAACATTCTTCTCGGCTGATTGAGAATCCGGCACGGTTGGAACAGATCGGCGAACGGCTGGCGGCTATCTATGACCTTAAGCGCAAATATGGCGGCAGCATAGCGGCAATCTACGAGTATCGAGAGAAGATAACACAGTATCTGCAGACCGCTGATTCGCACTCAAGCCAGCTTGCACAACTTGAAGATAAGTTTGACAAGGTAGCCGGTAAGCTTGTCGATACGGCGATTCATCTGCAGGCAATGCGCGAACGGGCGGCGGAAAAGCTGCGCAACCAGATGACAAAGATACTGCAGAAACTTGGTCTCTCCCAGGCGCAGTTTCTGGTCGAGTTCAATCCTGTTGCGGGAGGTGAACTGGTCGAGCAGGCGGGTCGCCGTCATACACTTTCTGAAGCTGGAGTTCAGATCGGGCAGTTCCTTTTCTCAGCAAATGCCGGCGAAGAGGCAAAGCCGCTGGTGCGGATCGCCTCCGGTGGTGAGATCAGCCGCGTAATGCTGGCGTTGAAATCATTGATCTCCGGCAAGGATCAGGTCGATTTGCTCGTCTTTGATGAGATTGATTCCGGTATCGGTGGTGAGACCGCCCTCTTAGTGGGGCGGCAACTCAAGGAACTCTCCCGCCGGCAGCAGGTGATCGCCATTACTCACCTGCAGCAGATCGCCGCCTATTCCGATCAGCATTATCGCGCGGTCAAGAAGGAAACGCGTGGCCGCACCGAATCGAGCCTGGAGGTGCTGGCTGATGCCGAACGGGTTGCCGAGTTGGGACGGATGATTTCCGGCGGTGAGCTGGGCGAAGAGGAAAAACGGCAGGCGGAGAAGCTGTTGCAGGCAGCCGCCCGGGATGTTTAGTGTTGACAGCCGCATACTTGTTGCTATACTTAGTCCACCTCTGGGGCCGTAGTTCAGTTGGGAGAACGCTTGACTGGCAGTCAAGAGGTCAGGGGTTCGAGCCCCCTCGGCTCCATTTTTTCTATGTAAAGTACGGCTATGGAGTGCTGTGGAGTGCGGCAGCCGTGCTGCCGCTATGACCATGCTGCCGCTAATGCGCAAGCATGGCTTGCGCAGTCCAAAATGTGGCTGCTATGATTGAAGAATCAAAACGTTGGCATCACCGACCGGCGCATTTCTCTATCCCGCATACAGCGCACATGGTAACCGCCGGCACATTGCACAAAGAGCATTTCTTTCGCGAGGAGGACCGCCTGCAACTTCTGCAACAGACCCTATTCACGGTGACGACGGCATACGATTGGCAGCTTCAAGCGTGGGCGGTATTCGCGAACCGTTATCATTTCATTGCTTTCTCACCTGGTGATGCTGCCACGCTGCGACCGATGTTGCAACGGCTGCATTCGCAGACGGCCCGGGAAATCAACCGGTTGGATGGTGCACAGGGTCGAAGAGTGTGGTTTCAATACTGGGATACATGTTTGACGTATGAAAGAAGCTTCTATGCTCGTTTGAACTATGTGCACAACAACGCGGTACATCATGGACTGGTAACGGCAGCCGCCCAATATCGCTATTGCTCGGCAGGATGCTTTGAGCGTCATGCAAAGGCATCCTATCGAAAGAAGGTCGAATCATTTCGTTATGATCGTGTGAATGTGAGAGATGATTTCTGAAACACTAATGAGAATGACAGATATATGGAGTGATCTGTGGAGTGTGGCAGCCGCGCTGCCGCTATGACGCAAACATGGCTTTATCTGGAGTGCGGCAGCCGTGCTGCCGCTAATGCGCAAGCATGGCTTGCGCAGTCCAAACTAAAAATGGCGTCCCCAACGAGATTTGAACTCGTGTCGCCGCCGTGAAAGGGCGGTGTCCTGGGCCAGACTAGACGATGGGGACGAGCGAGCTTCGCTTGTCCATAGTTCGCGGTTCATGGTTCATGGTAAACCTTATCGGATTCTTGCTAGGAACCATGAATAAGAACCACTAACCATCGCGCCTA
>JAGLUH010000006.1 GCA_023134875.1 Candidatus Zixiibacteriota bacterium | reverse complement strand
CAGATCAAAGTCTTGCGCTTTCGACTTGACCATTCTGACAAGGTGTGATTAAAAGAGGGCATCGCGTATGCCGCTTTCCGATTTCTCAAACTTGAGGTCGGGGAGAAGCTTGGCGTTGATCTTGAAATAGTAACCCTTACGGGAACCGGTGGGAATCCAGGAAAAACTCCCTTCCCAGCAATGGAGGTCGCGATAGATTTCGATTACCTTGCTGGTACTTTCCTTCAGGCGCAGGTTGTAGTTCTGCGAGTACTTGATTCGCCAGTTGCGGCTGGGTGAGAACTGGAGGTTGAAATCGATCCAGTGGGAGATGCTAGTATAGGTGGCGCCGCGGGATTCACTGTAACGTTGACTGATACCGAAGCGCAGCGTATTGGTCTGGCTGGAGGAGCTTTTCCCCAGAAGGTCAGCAACCGCGCCGCCGCCTGAGCCGGTCGTGAAATTGATCGAACCACTGTAGCCGCTGGAAATACTGATCGATTTAAGGTAGGGACTCCACCAGCGTAGCTGGCCGGTCTCGGGATTGTAGGGATCGTGACGCATGGTAACCTGCAGGGTGAAATTCTTGACACTGGGCGAGCGAAGCGTAGTGCTGATATCAGACCAGCGCCGCTGCTCTTTGACGAAGTTGTGCGATGCGGAGATATTGAAATTGAGCAGGGTCGCCTTTCTTTCCTGCTCATCTTTTACATACTTCATCTGGAACTGGTTTCTCAGGGAAAATGAGACACTCTTTCGCTCCGAACCGGAACGCCCGGCTCCGGTAAAGGCAGCATATTCTTCATTGCGGGTAAATTCCGGTTGATAGGAGAAACTGGCTGATGGCGATATCACATGGCGCAGACCGACAATGGTAAGGACATTGGGCGCAACCGTTCCGTAGAGATTGGTCGACAGCCCCAGCGACGATGACCATATCTGGCGGTTTTTCAGAGTATTAGTCGCTATTGAATCGTCCACCGCCTGGTCGGAGTATGGCAGATAATACCAGTAGTCCCGCAAAGTAAAGCCGGGTGATACGGTAAGTGCGTTCATCACTTTCTGAGGCGCTCGCAGGGATATGTCATGGCCGAATACCGCCTGTTTTTTGCGGGTTGGTTCATCGTCGCTTACACTCTTGCTGCTCGTGTTAGTGAAGCTGGCACGGTAGGAGTAGTAGATACTGTGGTACCATCGCTTGGCGACCGCCTCTTTGGGGGAAGCAAAGAAAGGTCTGGAAGGTCGCGAGAAGCTGATGGTCGGGAGTTTCTCCGAATGTGAATTGCGGTCGAGGTCTTTAGTCTGGTCTACCGCCGCCGTCAACGAGGCGCCCTCCCACCGTTTGCTGATGTTAAGCTGCGACCGCATCTGGCGGTTCAGGCGTTTGCTGGGATCGGTGGAAAAGTCGGTATAGTAGCTGGCATCGGAGACGAAGTTGCCGGAACCTCTCAAGGTCAGCGAGGGATCAATGGTCTGGTTGTGTGAAAAGCCGATGTGCCAGCGTTTTGGATTCACACGCTTATAACCGAGGAAGCCGGTTTCACGTGAATAAGAAGCGGAAACATTACCCGACAACTTGTACCGGAGCGCGTAGCGAACCGAGGTGTTGAACTTCAAGCCGAATTCTTCATGCACGTCAACCGACGTCGCGATGTCCCAGTAATCATTGACTGCCCAGTAGTAGCCGATGTTGTTGACGAAACGCCGACCACGTTCAAAGTTGCCCAGCCGGAAGGGGAGAAAACCGGAATGCCGCCCCTTCTTGGTGGAGAAAACAAAATAAGGCAACACCAGCACCGGCACGGTCTCGATGTAAAGCACCACCGGTCGTGCAAATACCTTGTCGCCGGTTTGCAGCTTCATATTGTGGAATTTGAAATGGTAGTGAGGGTGCTCCAAATCACAGGTGGTATAGCTGCCGCCACACACCAAGAGGACGTTCTCCTCCTCTTTGCGCAGGATATCACCGCCGTAATAGGCCTGCTCTACCTGGGTGCGGCTCTTCTTGATCTTGCCGCGCTTGTCGTTTAGATCGTAGGCGAGACGCTCGCCGGTGATTTCATCGCCACCATCCCTCAGAGTGAGAGGGATATACTTCGCCCTGGTGCTGTCGAAATAACCCTGAGCATCGACGATCTTATTCCGGAGATCATATCTAATCCGGTCGGCTTCAAGGTCTATATTGGCCTGCCGCACACGGGCCGCCTCCTCGAGATAGATCAAACTGGAATCAAATTCAAACCTGACGCGATTGGCCTGGTAGCGCACGCTGTCTTCCTTGATAAGATGACCGAGGGAATCATACTCAAGCGGCGTTGTGTATAGACCCTCTGCCGAGGTTATGACCAGACCCTTGTTGATTTTTGAGTCGACGAAGTAGAGAATCGTCGAGTCACCGGAGGCGACATTGCTGCCTTTGGCGACAGTATCTTCGCGGGCGGGATTGTAATAGGTGTAGCTGTTGCCGGCGGCCTTGATCAGATTGAGCCGGTCGTCGCTGAAAAAGAAGTCGATACCGGCAGCGGTCAGCCGGCTCTCGTTGAAGACCAGCGTATCCGCCTGCGCCCGCTGTTTGAAAATGGCCTCGCCGCTGCCGGTAACCTCAATCCGCTGCAACACCTTCTTCTTAGAGTAGACCATCATCTCATCACCCGCCAGGCGATTGTTGCGCTGCGAGGCTTTAACCTCGCCGGTGAGGCAAAACTCCTCCTTGTCGGGATAGAAGACCGCCTGCTGCGAGGCAGCCTCAAGCGACCCCTGCCTGATGCGTACCGAGTCGATCGCGGTAACGATATTCTCCCGTGAATCGAAGATGATCGTGTCGGCGAGAATGACGGTAGGGATGGTCGGCAGGTCGAAGTCAAGGATCAACTTGGGCTCAGCCGACATAGTCAGGCTCTCATCATGCTCATAGATCACCGCCCGACCGCCATCGATACGCACGTGGCGATCGAGGTTCTTGATAACAACATTGCCGAAAGCGTTAACGATGCCACTCTTCTTGTCGTAAAACACCGTGTCCGCCACCAGCGAGCGCTGTGGTTCGATCATGACGACATTGTTGTACAGCTCTATTCGGTTCTGTCGCTCATACCATACGGCGCTGTCCGCTTTAAGGTCACTCTCGCCACAAGTGAAATGGACATTGCCCCAGACCGTGTAGATTGTCTCCTCAGTGCCAAAGGTGAAGCGCGAAGTGTCGGCATGTTCCAGTTGGATTCGCACGGCTGAAGCGGCAGCCAGAGGCGGTACGATAATAATGATGAAAAGCAGTTGAAGTATGAGTAAATGTAAGCTGCGGCGCATCATGGTTTGAAGATAGCGTCGTGGACGCAGCGGGCAACCATAAAATACCAGGCAGCAGAGCACGCTGCGGCGCACCCATAGGCGCAGCTCGCTGCGCCCCTGCGAATTGACTTCAGTATGTACTGGCTTCCCGCTTTCACGGGAATGACAAGTTGGAGATAATAGGAATGACAAGTGGAGATAGGAGGAATGACATGGTTAGAGGCAGCCTGCTAAAACTTGTCATTAACGCTTGGATTTGTCATCCCCGCGAA
>JAGLUH010000599.1 GCA_023134875.1 Candidatus Zixiibacteriota bacterium | reverse complement strand
CGCCTGCGGCGGACTCGCGATGACACAAAGTACAGGCTTTTCAACAAGCCCTTGCACAGGAATGACAGCAAGGTAGTTCGAGTTCCCAGTGAAGTCCGCCGCAGACGCGCAGGTGGGTTAATCTGTCAGCCTTTTGGGTACGCCGCGGCGTGCCCCTGCGAATTAAATCCGGCTGCAAGTGAAGCGGCCTTACTTGTGGTACCTGGAGCCGTGGCTGATCGAGAATGCACGGTAAAGCTGCTCCAGAAGGATAACGATGGTCAATTCGTGTGGCAAGGTCATTCGTGACAAGGATAGAAGCAAATCCGCTTGATCTTTGATCGATTTACCCAAACCGAAAGCGCCGCCAATAACAAACTGCATACTGGAGTAATCGGTCTGGAGAGAATCGAGGAAATCAGCAAGCTCTCGGCTGGACAGTTCCCGGCCTTGCTCGTCAAGAACCACTGTAAAGGCACGCGGTTGCAACCTGTCGCTGATGCGACGTTCCTCCTGTGTGATGACCGCCGCCGCACGACCAGCGTTATTTCCTTCTTTCACCTGGTTGAGCGTGACATCGGCATATTTAGAGAGCAACCGCCTATAGTGATCGACACCTTCCCTGATCCATGTCGACTTGATCCTGCCGACACTGAGGATTTCCAGCTTCACGCTTTAGCCATTGAAAATCTTGATAATGAAACGACGCTGTCGCGGCCCGTCGAATTCGCAGAACATAATCCCCTGCCAGGTGCCCAGTATCAAGGAGCCGTCGGCAATTACTACCGTTTCCGAGCAGCCGATAGCTGATGATTTCAGGTGAGCGTCGGCGTTACCCTCCAGGTGCTGGTAGTTGTCTTCGTGCGGAAAAATATCCGCCAGCTTCCTTATGATATCCGCCTTTACCGAGGGATCGGCGTTCTCGTTAATGGTGATGGCGGTGGTGGTATGCGGGGTATAGATGACGCAGATACCTGACTCGACTTCCGACAGCTTGACGAATTCCTCTACTGTCGGTGTGATGTCGATCAACTGGTTGCGGCTGGAGGTTTTGATATCAAATACCTGTTTCATGAAAAAAGCGCCTCCACGAAATCGCGCGGCTGGAATTCATCTAGGTCATCCATCTGTTCGCCAAGACCAAGCAGCACTATCGGCAGTTTGAACCGGTCGGCAATCGAAAAGAGAGTGCCACCCTTGGCGGTGCCGTCAAGCTTGGTGAGAATGATACCGTCCAACTCAAGTATCTGGTTGAATACCTCCACCTGCTGTAAGGCATTCTGGCCGGTGGTGGCATCCAGCACCAGCAAAGTAAGGTGGGGAGCTTCCGGCAACGCCTTGCCGATCACCCGCTTGACCTTAGCCAACTCCGCCATCAGGTTTGACTTGGTATGCAGCCGACCGGCGGTATCAACAATAACGGCATCATCACCGCGCGCCAGAGCGGAACTCACCGAATCGAAAGCAACAGCAGCGGAATCACCCCCCTCTTGTCCTTTCACAATGTGGCAGCCGACTCGCTCCGCCCAGATTGCCAATTGATCGATGGCGGCGGCGCGAAAGGTATCGGCAGCGGTCAGAGTCACCTGCTTGCCATCGGTAACCAAACGGCGGGCGATCTTGGCAATGGCAGTGGTCTTGCCGGTTCCATTAACGCCGACAATCATCATCACCAGCGGTTTCTC
>JAGLUH010000598.1 GCA_023134875.1 Candidatus Zixiibacteriota bacterium | reverse complement strand
CCGGCGACAACCACTCGGCAATCGCCAGCTACCTTGCGTCTCTGGCAAGCGACAACCCCTTAAAACAAGTTCATCTCAATCTTGGTATCGCTCATCTGCGTTTAGGAAATCTCGACTCCGCCAGAAACTATTTTTTAATCGAGGATTCTCTCTTCGGTGGCAGCGCCGAAGCCTTGAACAACCTGTCGTATCTGGCTCGTCAAGAAGGTGACTATGCCCTGGCGGCTTTCTATGCGCGCCGGGCTTTGGTGGAGAAGCCGCATCTGGAGGATGCCCGACTCAATCTCTGGCACAGTTGGCGAGAAGCTGGCTTCAGCGATAGTGCCTACAGCGATATTGTTGCTCGGCAACAGATGGTTCCACTGTCACTCCAGGAGAAATTCCTGCTGGCGGTCACGGCACTCGACTTAGGTCTACACCGAGTCGCGGCGGCAGACTTGAAGGATATCCTGACTGACCTAGATCAGCCGGTTCAACCTTCCTACTCTGAGTTGAGCGCAGCACCAACCGTAACAGACGACCGGCGAGCACTCAAGTTCAGGAGTAAGGTGCTCTACAATCTGGGGACGGCATTCGGTATTGACCGAAAACTCGATTCGGCGATTCTATTTTTGGACAGCGCTCTGATAATCGATCCTTCCCTGGTGGAGGCTTGGGTAAACCTTGGCACAGCTCATTTCAGCCAACGAGAGTTCCTAAAAGCAATCGAAGCATTCCGAGAAGCAGTGGAATTAGGAACAGAATCAGAAATCCTCTTCTACAATCTGGGGCTTGCCCATCTGGCGCTTGCCGACACTACGGCGGCGGTTGATTGCCTGGAAAAATGCTTATCCATCAATCCCGATTTCGCACCGCCACGGCAGCTTCTTGGCAGACTCAGATAAAAAAAGCCGAAGGCTTAATATACACACAAACCTCCGGCTTATTTTCTACGGATAATCAGTTCCTACTGACTAAACCACTCCATCATGTTGACTACCATATCGACAGCATCTTCGCCGTTAATCATCCAGAACGAGAAACCGAACACAGCGGTCTTGAAATACTTCGTTTCATACCGCAGCGCAACAACTTTACCCTGCATGGGATCGTTGTACTCTCTCAGTTCGGAGGGCAGGAAAGTGCCATAGTATGAGTTGATCAGATAGAGCGGTTCGCTGAATACGTCCTTGACCAGGTAACAGGTGTGCGGTGCACCCACGAATTGAATAGGATACTTGGAAAGTGTACCGTAAATCCACACTTTGTCCATATCAACAGTGAAGTCGCTGAAACCATTGCCTGGCATCGCCAGCCCGCCAATGAATTGCTCATCAGTTGGAGGAACAAAAGCCGAGTCGTTCAAGATACAAGCGATGCGTTTACTATAAGATCCTTTCCAGGCAGGATAGTACTCCATTTGCACGTTGAAGTATTTAAAGGGAATATCATTGGCGCTGAAGCCCATCAACTTGCGATCATCGCCGGAGTGAAGGGCTCGGAAGGGGCTGGGAGCCCAGATCCAGACATTTCCCCCCATGTCCATGTATTCCCCTAAGCCTTCCATGAGAGTGTTGGAGACGTAATCACCTATCGACGACCCGTCACTAAACAATATGCAGTTACCATAGCGCCCCAGAACACTCTTGTCGGGGATACCTTCATACAAGAACGTCGCATCGCCATAACCTGCCGCCTGGAACACACTGTCGATAAGGGCGAGGTACTTCCCTTTCGAGTCCTTTGGGTCATAACACCAAAGATCGCCATATTGCACCGTCGGCTGGCAGTCCACTCTCACTTGCACCAGCAATTCCTTTTCGAACATCGGCTGAACCGCTTGGAAAGCGCCATATGCCGGCGTCTCATCAGGAACAAAGGCGTCATCGCGGGCGGTGACTACAGCGATAAACCAACCTGCCCGAGTGGTGTCTGTGGGCGGCTCATTGCGCCATAGGTTGAAGACACGGATCTCTTCGTCAGTAAGCCACGGCGAACCGGTAGCCGTATCCTCAGCGGTCATTATCAGTTTGGAGGGATCACCCGCCACAATAGCCGCCAAATCATTTATATCTACCTCGTCATAAGGGCCATACAACTGGAATTTGAACTCGAAAGAGGGATTATCCAACTCGGAGGGGTAGTCGATAGTATCACTGCCCTCCCACTGAATCAGAATTCCTTTGTAGTTTTCCGTCGTATCCTCGAGATCCCAATAAACCGTGTCAACACTTCCCATCCTGATCTCGGTATCAGGCGGGTTGTTGCTCCGGCTGTAGACTCGATAATCAATGTTCGATCTCGCCGAATCATCATCCATCGCTCTGACAAAGAACACCTGAAACACTGAGTCGGACGGATCGCTTTCGGCATACAGGCGAATAGTCTGGCGCGTCGGGTTACTCTCCATCTGGCCTACAGAGACTGTCGTCCAGGGAAATCCGCAGGTGTCGGCGTAGTCGACCAGGGCAGCTGAATCCTCATCGCTGACTATCAGACCGTGTGCGGTGAGCGTATCCGCCCTTATGACAATATACTCGTAGGCAATGATGTAACCGTCCTTGTCGGTGCCAAACCAGAAGATTTCCGGATTGCCGGTGAAATGGGACAAATCGGGTGGAACGTTCACAATAGTAACCACAGGCGGCTTGTTTTCCGGATCAGTACCCCCCGTTTTAGTGCTGCATGAACTAAAAAAGACTAACGCAGACACCAAGAGGGACGCCACCAACACAAGTACTCTCAATCTTCCCAGAAACATCTATTCCTCCTACAATAGCAGGTTCATAAGCTTCGCAGTTAAAATCTCAGGCCGACGGTAAAACGGTGGGCTTCGGTGAGCAGTCCCATCTCATGGTAGGCGTAGTCAAGGCTCAACTTCATTGACTTCAACGGTAAGTGTACACCGCCACCAAATGAAAGCCCACCGACATCATAGTTAAACTTCTCTCCCAACCGCACAAAATAACGGCCATTATACTCATACTCTATGCCGGCGTTGTACTTCTCCAGGTTGTCCGAGGGATGCCAGCCCTCCAATGCCAACGTCGCCCGATGATTCTCCGTGTCCAAAACATCAATCGCACCGCCAAACTTGAAATTGATCGGCAACGGATGCGGCTCACTTACAAACGTCATGTCCGGTCCAAAAT
>JAGLUH010000597.1 GCA_023134875.1 Candidatus Zixiibacteriota bacterium | reverse complement strand
TGGTCTACCGCGTAGGCACTCTTCTCGGCCTGGGATAGCCGTAGGTCGAAACCTTTGTGGTTTCGACAAATCCTTCTGAAGGGTGCATCGACGAGAGACTCAGGGGCATTCCGGCGCCGGCCCGCCGCTGAAGATATAGGCAATCAGGAAGACAACGTCCGCGACATCGACGGTGCCACTGCAATCGGCATCGCCGCTTGACATCGGTTCAGGAACAGGACCGCCGCCGAAGATGTAGTTTATCAAGTAGACGACATCACTGATATTGATAATCTCATCACCGTCGGCATCGCCCACTACGAAACCCTCATTTACTGTAATAGAATAACCTCTCGTCTCGACATAAGGCGGAGAATCGGAATCAGTCATCTGTAGGTTGAAATAGAAAGTAGCAGGATAGGTGGGGATACCCGACACCACCGCAACAGTGTCGCCCTCCCAGGAGAGACCATAGGGCAAATCCCCGCCCAGAAAAGTCCAGTGGTAGGGCGGTACGCCGCCAATCGCCTGGAAGTCCTGCCAGTAGGGTTCGCCTACTATGCCGTCCGCCAGATAGATAGTCGCAATGTGCGCTGTCATCGGCACAGTCGTGACAGTTCTCAGAATCCATTCTTCCGGATCGAAGATTACATTGGTGACCGAATCGGCAAACCAGAGAGAATAGACCTGTATCCGAGAATCATTGAAAATGACAGTGTCAAGAGCGCCGACGGTAGTGACAAAAGTCGTCTTGATCGGCATGGTGAAATCGGTTCCGCCGCTCTGGGTTTGTTCGATGCAGTAGAACAGTTGGAAGCCCGCGCCGGTGTCAGGGCTACATAACCAGGAGATTTCGTAGTCGGGATGACCCTCACCATAGATCCACTGGTTGACAAACCAGCTCATATCCTCACCGACGTTTTGCGAGATCACCCAGGTGAAATCCGCAGTGATGGCGGTTCCGTACTTGAACGGGGAATCATACCAGTCGCGAATCGCCTTGAAGAAAACGGAATCACCCAGCACCCCCCGCAGCATATGAGGTACCCAGGACGCCTTGGCATAGCTGAGATTGCCGTCAAAGATAACGTCAGTGTATACGTTTTCCACGTAGATCGTTCCGCGCCCCAAGTACTTGTAACCCTGCACGCGGTCGTGGTACGCCGCCATGCCAAACTGCCCTTCATAGAAAATTGCCTCCGTCCAGGTAGTCAGACCCTCGTTGAGCCAGATATGATTGAAGGTGCGGCAGGTGATCATGTCGCCCCACCACTGATGCCCGTTTTCATGGATCAGCAGGTAGACGTTATCATAATACCAGGCAAAGGGATCATGAAAGGAGCAGGTCTGATGCTCCATAGTGCCATAGACGCCACAGTTGGCGTTGGCCAACTTTTCATTGACAAAAGGATAGACGCCAAAGGCATCACTGTAGATGTTCAACATGGGGATGGTCAGAGTGTCAAAGACTTCACGCGATTCGTAGGCATTGGGCAGGGTGTAACTGTAGACCGGCATCGAGTAGCCGTCGTAGTCCCAGGTCTTGGTCTCGATCACGAAATCAGCGCAGGTCAATGCGACCAGGTAAGTGACAATCGGGTAATTATGTTTCCAGTGCACGCGCTTGCGGCCGCCGCCGATGTTGACGTCGGAAACCAGCACGCCGTTGGCGGCCACGTCGAAGGCCTCCGGATACTCGATGTAGAGATCAATCGAGTCAGCCTTGTCGGAGGGGTAGTCTTTGCAGGGCCACCAGTTGCGCGAAGAGAAAGGCTCGGTGGCGGTCCAGCAGATGTCGTAACCGCCGTGATTCATGAAACCCATACCGCCTTCGGTGTAG
>JAGLUH010000596.1 GCA_023134875.1 Candidatus Zixiibacteriota bacterium | reverse complement strand
GTGAATTATGACAATCGACTCTACCTCCCCATCACCGTCGTATTCCAGAAGTTCACCCCTTCCCAGTTTGCAAAATTCCGCGGAGACCGCGTGCGGGTGATCTATGTTGAGGTTGAGACTGAGGCAAACCTTGATGACGTGATCCTGCAGATCGAACTCTTACTCGCCAAGCGTCACGACGTTTCATTGGAAAGCCCTGATTTCAGCGTGACGACACAGCAGGACATCATCAAGACACAGGAGGCGACGACGGCTGCCTTCCGAAGTCTATTGGCGTGGGTGGCGGGCGTGTCACTTATTGTCGGAGGCATCGGCATTATGAACATCATGCTGGTCAGCGTAACGGAACGAACCCGGGAAATCGGGATCCGGCAATCCGTTGGTGCCACGCCGAATGACATCCGCTGGCAGTTCCTGACCGAAGCCTTGCTCTTGAGTCTCGTCGGTGGGTTAATCGGTGTTTTCGTCGGCGTAGGTGGGGCCTGGCTATTCGGCTGGGCAAGTGATATGCGAACCGTCATCATCCCAAGTTCCATCTTGCTTGCCTTCGTATCCGCCGCGGTTGTCGGTGCTTTCTTCGGCTTCTATCCCGCGAATAAAGCCGCGCAGCTCGACCCGATCGAGGCGCTGCGGCACCAGTAAATATTTACCGGTGTTGGTACGTTGTTGATTTTGGTACTGGACAAAAAAACTATAGATAAGAGAAGTGAGGAGTGAAGTGATGAAAAAGGTAAAGTTCCTAGGAGTGCTCGTTAGTTTGACATTGATCCTTGTCGCATGCGGCGGCGCCAACGGCGCAGCAAACACTGCAACGACGGCGTTGAATGAAGACTACCCAGACGCTCTACCGATCCAGACCCAGCTCACCCTGGGCATCTTGAAGTTGGAAGAGACCGACCTTGCTGTTGATACAGAGCAAGCCGCTGAGCTATTGACGCTCTGGCAAGCTATTCGCAGCCTGAGCTCGAGCGATATCACCGCCGAAGGTGAAATTGAGGCGATCGTCAACCAAATTCTGGATACGATGAGCTCTGAACAGCTCGAAGCAATCGCGGCGATGGAGCTCACCCAGGAGGGTATTCTCGAGCTCACCCAAGAATTAGGCATTGCCCGCGGCGGAGATTGGACAGGAGAGGGTGATCCACGCAGCAGCGCACCAGACGGAATGGTCCCCGGCAGCGGTCCAGGCGGAGGCCTGGGCGGTGGTATGGGCGGTGGGAGATTTAGCGAAGGCGAGGGAAACCTGGACCTGGATCCAGAGCAAATCGCTACACTCCAGGCGGAACGAGCTGAAAAGCGGTCTTCCGGAGATCAATTCACGATGTTCTTGATCAACCCTCTCATTCAGTTGCTCGAGAGTAGATCGCAGTCGTAAGCGCAGTGTTTAAATAGCGGGGGCGGTCCACGGGCCGCCTCCGCGTTAGCATGAGAGTCTTTTTACAGGCGAATAGCTTGACGAATGTCGCTTCAAAGTGTCTTCATAATATCTTTACAATTTCTTGCTATGCTTAGCATTATTCGGTTGAGTACACCAGCGATCACGCAACCATCTCGCCCCATCGCGCTGGAGTTCTCAAGATGAAACGAAAGAGTGAGCTGGAAAACCTGATGGCAAAAAAGATCCTGGTTGTCGATGA
>JAGLUH010000595.1 GCA_023134875.1 Candidatus Zixiibacteriota bacterium | reverse complement strand
GGTTTCATGGTTCTCTCTTTGTCGTGCCTGCCAGCGAGGTGCGGCAGAGCGACGTAACCAGTGCTCGCGATGCGCGGCGAACTTTTGGCGTGACTCATGTGGTTACTGGTAGTGTCCAGCGCGAGGGTGGTGAAATTCGCCTGACCCTGAACCTGGTGGACGCTGACACCGAACGACAATTGCGGTCGGTCGTGATGGATGAAAGTCTTACCTCGATTTCAGCCCTTCAGGATTCGCTGGTTCTGAAGTTATCCAGGATGCTTGAGGTGCAGTTGCAATTGCGCGAACGAAAATCTCTCAGGGCGGGAGGAACCAATTCACCTCTTGCCTACGATTCGTATCTTCTCGCCCGTGGTAATCTGAACCGATTCGACTACGACGCCAATAGTGCCAGCCTAGACACCGCCAGCCGATTGTTGACCCTGGCTCTGGAACAAGACCAGGATTACGCTCTCGCCTATGCAGCGCTTGGAGAAACCTACTGGCGAAAGTATGTTCTTACCAAAATCACACAATGGGTCGAGCTGGCTGTAAGTAACAGCCGGCGGGCCGCGGAACTGGTTCCCGAGTTGGCCCCGGTGCAGGTATCGCTTGGTCTTACCTACAAAGAAACCGGGCAGTATGATGAGGCTGTCACTTGCTTTCTCAGGGCACTGGAGATCGATTCACTGTGTTATTCGGCTCACCGTGAACTGGCCTTGACCTATGAACGGCTGAGCAATGCAACCGAGGCGGAAGCTGCCTTTCGGCGTGTCATTGAACTGCGTCCGTACCGATGGGTAGCATACTATGATCTGGCCCTTTTCTACTATTATATGGGGCGTAATCCTGAAGCTCTTGACAAACTGGCCGAGGCTGAATCGAGAGCGCCGGATGCGGTCAATCCCCTGAATAACCTGGGAGCGCTGTATTGCAATCTGGGAGAACGTCCGAAAGCAGCCACGTTGTTGCAACGGTCGCTCCATCTCTCGCCCAGCTATCCGGCCTATTCTAACCTGGGGACTCTCGCCACCTACCAAGGCAAGCCTGCCGAGGCCGCAAGATGGTACGAGCAAGCCCTGGATTTCGATGACACCGACTATAAGGTGTGGATTAACCTGGCTGCGGCCTATGAAACTATACCCGACCATCGTGACCAGGCTATGGCGGCATTCCAGCGCGCAATAGAACTGGCTGAACCACTGGTGGAAATTAATCCAAACGATTTATGGTTGCTCTGTCACTTGGCCGACTGCTACATCTCTATCGGTCGGCATGAGCAAGCGCTTATAATGGCGGACCAGGCTACTGCTTTGGCTCCTGATAATGTTGAAGTCCTGGTCCGGATCGGGCTGGCATTTGAAGAAGCTGGTAGACGCGACGACGCGCTGGATCTCGTAGCCAGGGCTGTACGGCAGGGCTTTCCGCAGACTCAAATTTATGACATTGAGGGGTTAGGCGAACTGCTGGCCGACACTCGCTTCGACAGCTTGACCCATAGTGAGTAGAAATCTCCGACAGGTAAATACTATCTGCCGGAACCAAACACTGTCAGGTTGGTCTCAACGTAACAACCGGCTTAATACTTCGAAGACGTCGCTCTGACCGGCCTGAGGAGGATGTTTATATGATGAAAATTGTAGCTGTCAACATTGCCGTGGAGAGCGGTGTGTGCCGAGTGACTTCGGGTGATATTATTGTCAATCCCGAAGATACTATCTCGTTTACCAACGGGACAGACGGTCACCTTCACATTCAGTTTGCCGACCATCGCGTCCATCACGAAACCATCACGGTACCGCCGGGTAAGACGGTTGAGGAAGT
>JAGLUH010000594.1 GCA_023134875.1 Candidatus Zixiibacteriota bacterium | reverse complement strand
GCCATGAACTCGATGCCCAGCACACCGTAAGCATTCTCTATAATCTGCTCGGTTTTGATGGCGGTGTTCATGCCCATGGAGACGAAATCCTCCTGGTCGGCGGCCGCCGGAATTGAACCGATGGAAGCCGGTGCGGAGAGAATTCGGTTCTCACAGAGCAAGGCGCCGGCGGTGTATTGCATTAGCATCAAGCCGGAAAACATCCCTGCGCCTTTGGTCAGGTAAGCCGGTAAACCAGCCGAGAGCGCTTTGTTGAGCAGGCGATTCAAGCGTCGTTCCGATAACATGCCCACCATAGTGACGCCGCAACCGATGAAGTCGAGAGGATAGGAGATCGGCGTGCCCTGGAAATTGGCGCCGGTCAGGACGATACCGCCGTCATCATTCGGGAAGAAAATCGGATTATCCCCTACCCCGTTCAGTTCGACTTCAAACTGGGAGATGGCGAAATCGAGGCTGTCCCAAAGAGCGCCCACCACCTGCGGCGTGGAACGCATCGCATAGGCATCCTGCACGTTCTTGCCCTCACGCTCGAGGACTTCGGAATCGGCCATAATCGCCCGCAGATGCGCCGCGCACTTGACCGCGCCGGAAAAACCCCTGATCTTGTGCACCCGCTCATCGAATGCGCTGGTGTTGGCGTTAAGCGCTTCCAGGCTCATGGCTGCCGCGATTTCAGCGCTCTTGATAAAATTGATGGTATCGCAAAGCTGCAATGATCCGGCGCCGGCGATTACGTTGGAACCGTTGATCGCCGCCAGACCATCACGCGCCTCGAAAGTAAGCAGGGGAATCCCCGCTTTTTTCATCGCCTCGGCGGCGGGGAGACGTCGCCCCTGGTGGAAGGCCTCGCCCTCACCGATCATAACCAGCGCCAACTGCGCCATCGGCGAGAGATCGCCACAAGCGCCCACCGAACCCTTCTCGCAAGCAAGCGGCGTGACCCCCTTGTTGAGCATCTCGACCATTGTCTGTACCAATTCAATTCGCGGGCCGGAATGTCCTCGCGAGAGGACATTGATCCGGGAAGTCCAGGCGGCGCGGGCATACTCAATCGAGAGAGGATCACCATAGCCGGCGGCGTGGGAATAAACCAGGTAACGCTGGAACTCTTTCAGTTTCTCAGGTGGCAGCGCCACTTTGGCCAGCTCGCCGATACCGGTATTGATACCGTATATCATCTCCTGTTCCGCCACTTTTTTGTCCACAAACTCACGGCAGTGCTTGATACGGGCAACAGCGGATTTGGATAATTCAATCCTGGTGTTGACGCGGGCGACCGCTTCAACGTCATGTATCGTAAGTTTCTTATCACCGATCAGCAAAGTCATCGTAACCTCCTGGCAGCTAAAACTCCGGCTATTATAACGTTGCCCGCCAGGAATTCAAGCGAATTCTGCGAGGCGGATAGGATTAAGGATAGCGGGAAATTCAAAGCCCAATGGGCACGCGGCAGCGTGCCCCTACCCAGAACGCAAACCCTCAGGCCTTATTTTCAATCTCTTTTGGGACAGCCTCAGGGTGTACACCAACCACAACTGAGAAAAACGCAGGATAAGCAAAATATCTGTTACTTTTAACTGACACATGTTGTATCATTAATTATAAGTAGGTTTGGTGCCTGATAGGTTTTTGGCGAGTATGGTAAGAGAGCGGCGGTTTCGTAGGTTTCTGGCATAATTGATTCTTGTATCGGTTCTAGGATAACCCAGATTTTCTCCCCCTGCCATAAGCTCACTTGCGGTATTCTCTTCCTTTGCCGTTTTGTACCTACGGACTACGAAAGGAGGATAACAAGTCAATGTTGCGAATTCATGAGTAATCCCTCGTTTGTCAGACATTATAGCAACCAGATATGGAGGTAATTGGTGAAGTCAACGCGTTCAAGTTTAACGGGGCGAATTGCCCTGTTTATTGATGGCAACTATTTCTACAACGTTAGCAATTACTATAAGTTCGAGCATGCGCGCCGCAAGAGGCTCTCGATTCAAGGGCTACTCAGTTTTGTTCGCGCCAACGTGGCGGAAAGGCTCAATCTTGAGCCCAATAGCTGCCAGATTGTGGAGGCGCACTATTTTCGGGGACGTTACTCCGCCTACTCAGCGGAGGAAGCCA
>JAGLUH010000593.1 GCA_023134875.1 Candidatus Zixiibacteriota bacterium | reverse complement strand
TTCTGTGCGCGGCAGGGCTCCTGACCTGCCCGTACGTTGGATCAATAGTAGGGGCAGACGCGGACGTCTGCCGCCCACATACATTGCGGCTTGACAAAGCAGGAAATCTTGATATACTGAAGTGTCCAACATTGCCCGACAGCAGTGAGCGTCCAAATGAGAATTTTTCTTCTTGCCGGGGGATAGATATGAGAAACCTTGTTTGTCTTTTGCTGGTGGCGGTTTTTATCACGCTGTCAACACATGCGTTGATTTGGCCGACGGTTACTTGTGGCCAATTAGATTCTGGTCTGGTTGCCTACTGGAGCTTTGACGAGGGCATCGGCGATACTGCGCATGACTACTCTGGAAATGACCATCACGGGGTAATACTTGGAGCCGCTTGGACTGATGGTGTCCTCGGCCCCGCACTGTACTTTGATGGTAGTGATTGCATTGATCTGGGAAATCCACCTGGTCTGAATCCAACGAGCGCAATAACACTGGAAGCCTGGTACAAACCAATATCCTTTCATGGCTCGGGGAATGAACCGATTATCGACAAAGGTTATATCTCACACAGCTGGCCTTATTACCAGTATCATCTCGGCGTGACCGGTGATGAATATCCAAGCCCTTACAATACGTGCTTCACGTTCTCCGTAGCGGTCGAGACCTTTATCCGCGAGGTTAGGACTCCGAGCCCTTACTGGACTCCAGGCATCTGGTATCACATCGTAGGTACTTATGATGGATTGGCACTAAAGCTATACGTAAACGGAGCCTTGGTGGATTCAATACCTGCAAGCGGCCCCATGCAGGATTACGGTAAGAATGCGTACATCGGGAAGTTCTCCAATCTCAGTAGTTGCTTACCTGGCACGATCGACGAAGTCCGTATCTATGACAGAGGATTGAGCATAGAAGAGGTGATCCAGCATTACGACTCAGACGCTGATGGCTTGGCAAACAGCAATGATAATTGCCCCCTCGTTCCAAATCCCAATCAAGAAGATTCAGATCAGGACGGCATTGGTGATAGTTGCGACAATTGCCTGACAGTCTACAATCCAGCTCAGGAAAACACGGATGGTGACGCTATAGGAGACTCTTGCGACAACTGCATATTCGCGGTCAATCCGCTACAGGAGGACATCGATAGCGATGCGGTGGGTGATTCCTGCGACAACTGCCCTATCCATTTCAACCCTGATCAGCAAGATTCAGATGGTGATGGAATCGGGGATGTTTGCGATGTATGTGGTGATGCTGATGGCGATGCAATAGTCACCATCTCCGATGCTGTCTACCTGATATCATACATCTTCGCAGGCGGCCCGCCTCCTAACCCACTTCTGGCTGGTGATGTCGATTGCAACGCCATGGTCAACATCGCCGATGTAGTTTACTTGATTAACTATATCTTCGGCGGCGGGCCGGAGCCATGTGCGGGGTGTCCATAGTACGTAGCACCCCAAAAAGCAGGCACGGTTGCCCTGAAAAAATATCGTTCGTCAACTGTAGAGGGCGGCCCGCAGCCCCCAGAATCGACGCAAACGAGCGAAGGCGACCTTGGTTATCTCCTCAACCCGAGAAAGTCGTTTAGAGATCGCTGGAGTGCCATTTTGTGAAGGGAAGCCAAGAAAATCCTGTCCATCCGTGACCGAAATTTCGCTGATCTTTCAGCTAAAAGACCCAACCTGAGTTTCACAATGGCCGGAGTCGCCCTATCTGCTTGCTATATGCATAGTTATCCTTCCGGCTGCCGCTTTGCTACTACGCACTGGGGATGGGCTTGAATCTGAAAAATCGCAGGGGCAATACCCGCTGGTTGGGAGAATCGGCAGATGCTGGAGGCCCCGACCAGCAGTAACGGTGTCTGTGCGACATCCTACGCACGGCGCGGGAAGATTGTGGTTGAGAGTATGCTTGACAACGGCAAATGGTAGCTTTATATTGAAATGGAGAGAGCAGGAATGGGTACTCCTATCTCTACATCAGTATCTTACCGGAGGAAAATAGGAATATGAAAACCTTGTTCTTCGTTTGCGGGCGTTCCGCAGTAATATGTGTGCTGTCTTGTGCATTACTTGTCTCCATCGCGGAGGCCGAAGTGGCTTCAAGGGAAGAAATGCAACAAGTCTGTCAGAATTGGCTCTCTCTGACAACCTTCCAGCAGGGGGACTGGGCTGGCTCATCTAATCCGAGCATCGCCAGCACAAGCGAGTTTCGACAGGGGGACACATTGCTGGCGCGCTGCTATCATATCTCACCGAAGGGTTTTATTGTTGTACCACTCCTGAAGGAACTCCCCCCGATCAAGGCTTACTCAGTATCGACTGAAATCGACCCGAATGATGATGGCGGTATTGCCAAATTACTGCATGATGTGCTCCTTCATCG
>JAGLUH010000592.1 GCA_023134875.1 Candidatus Zixiibacteriota bacterium | reverse complement strand
TTCATAGCCAGTCCCTCACCAGTTTGCGGTCGCCGATAAAGATTTCATTGGGCGAGTTCGGATCAAGCGCCCACTTGATACGGGCGACACCGTCCATGATCTCCTTGACGGAGCCGCAATAACTCAAACGCAGATGCCCTTCCATACCGAATTCCCCACCCGGCACCGTCACCACCATCACTTTTTCCAGCAGGAAATCGGACAGCTCCACTGAATTCTGCCGGTAGGCGCGGAAATCAGGCAGGCAGTAGAAAGTACCGCTCGGCTTGCTGATCCTGACGCCATCAAACGCCTCCAGCTCCTGCATCATGATATCGCGATTGTTTTGCAGGGTCAGGCGCATGTTCTCCACATTACTCTGGGGGCCGTTGATAGCACCGACCGCCGCCAACTGGGACGGCAGGGGCGGACAGGTAGTCGTCTGCGCCTGGACATTGATCATGGTTTCGATCACTTTGCGGTTAGCAATCGTCCAGCCGATACGAAATCCGGTCATGGCATACAACTTGGAGACGCCGTTAATCACGACGAGCTTGGAATTCTCCGAATCATCTGTGGCGAACTGATAAGGCGACGGCACCTTCTTGTTATCGAAAACGAGCTTGTGGTAGATGTCGTCCATAATCAGGTAGATACCCTTCTTCTCGCAGTACGTCACCAGTTCGGCGATCAAATCCTCGGAATAAACGGCGCCGGACGGGTTGTTGGGGCTGTTAACGATTATCGCCTTGGTGTAGGAGCCGACAACCTGGGTGATGTCCTCCATGGTCGGCTCAAAACGGCCATCCTCCGGCGTGACAATCACGGGAATGCCGTAAACCATCTTCACCATTTCGGGATAGCTCACCCAGTAGGGCGCCAGGATGACCACTTCATCCTGCGGATTGATAATAGTGGTCAACAGCACCGCCAGCGATTGCTTGGCGCCGCCGGAGACGATGACATTCCGGGGGCCGACGAACTTGTTGTAGTTTTCCTCCATGTACCTGATGACCGCCTTGATCAGCGACGGCACCCCTTCGGTGGGCGTGTACCTGACCTCGGCGGTGGAAAGCTGTGCTGAGGCGGCGAGCAAGGCCTCAAACGGCGCTTTGCTTTTCGGTTCGCCGGCGCCCAGATGGATCACCGCTTCGCCTTTTTCCCGCAGCAGCCGGGCTTTTTCATTCAGCACCAGCGTCGGCGATTCGGCGATCTGGCTTGCAAGTTGACTAATACTCATAGCTTTCTGGCCTCGTTAAATCCACCACCCGTCGGCAGTAAGCCGCTATTTCTGCAGGTAGTCAGCTATCCGCTCCAGGGCGATTTTGATGTTATCGATTGAATTAGCATAGCTCAAACGCAGGTGCCCGTCTCCATATTCACCAAAAGCGGTACCGCTCAGGACAGCGACGCCCGCCTGCTGTAAAAGATCGTTTTCCAGGTCGCGCGAAGTGTGGCCGGTCTTCCTGATATTGGGGAAGGCATAGAAAGCGCCCGGCGGCATCTTGCACGAGATATTGGGAATGGCGTTCAGGCCATCGACAATGAACTGGCGCCGCCTGGCGAATTCAGCCACCATCTTTTCCGGTTCTTCCTGCGGTCCCTGGTAGGCCTCGATAATCGCCTGCTGGCTGAAGGCGTTGGTGCAGGAATAGCAATTGATGGCCATCTGAGTAATCCACTTGGCCATCTCTACCGGCATCACGCCGTAGCCGAGCCGCCAGCCGGTCATCGCATAAGTTTTGGAGAGGCCATCCAGCAGGATGGTGCGGTCGGTCATGCCGCTAAACTGAGTTATCGACTCATGTTTGATGTTATAGAGAGTGCGGCTGTAGATCTCATCCGCCAGCACCCAGATACCGCGTTTGGTCGCTATTTCAGCGATGCGTTGCAACTGCTCTTTGGTGAGAACACCGCCGGTGGGATTGTGCGGCGAGTTGATGATAATCAATTTAGTCTTATCGGTGACGAGCGACTCAAAATAATCGAGATCAAAACCGAAATCGTTTTCCTCCAGCAATGGCAGGGGCACCGCCTTGCC
>JAGLUH010000591.1 GCA_023134875.1 Candidatus Zixiibacteriota bacterium | reverse complement strand
GGAAATCATCGGTCGGCGATCAGTGCCGCCAGACGGCCCGGATTGTCAATCAGGACGTGGTCGTCAGAAGAGCCCTCTGGGCAGTGCGCGACCGATCCTGGGGTGCGATGGGCCGGCCGAGGTGTCCGTTGGAAGACGCGGGAAGAACCCCGGAGAGTGCTGATGCCATACACTTAAGACATCATCCGATGGTAGGATTACACTCGGGGACACATTATGGGCAAGTACTACAAAGATGCTGATCAGCTTTATGAAATATATGGCTACTTCTTGGACCGCCTGCTGAAGGACGACAAGATAGGCGCCAAGATGGCCAAGGCGGGGATTGTCATCAAATTCATATACACCGATCCCGATTGTGAGATCACCATAGACCTGAAGAATCCGCCGGCAAAGCCCGGGTACTATGGAACCTTCTACTTAGGTCCCTGCAATGTCAAAGAGGATGTCTGGTCCAGGCAGTCGGCGGACCATTCCCACCGTTTCTGGCATGGTTACGAGAATCCAATAGCATCTGTAGCCAAAGGCAAGGTGAAACAGGGTGGCAATGTCATCGCCACGCTTAAGCTTTTGCCGGTGGTTAAGCCTGCTTTCAAGATGTTCCCGATAATCCTTGAGGAAATGGGCTATGGAGACCTTATCATCAGGAAGAAATAGGACTGGTATCCCATCGATTTTGCGAGCACGAGAATGCAATAGCGAGGCGGCGGACAGAAGCAAGGGATGATGGACTTCAAAGGAATAACGTTGGTGACCGGTGCCGCCGGTTTCATCGGCAGGTACGTGGTGGAGCATCTGGTGGCCCTTGGGGCGCGGGTGCGGGCGACGGACCTGCCCCGCAAAGATACGTCATACTTCGATAACATGGGCGTGGAGTTTGTGGCGGCGGACCTTACGAAGCCGGAGACGCTGCCTGCCCTATTCGACGGAGGGGTGGACAGGGTCTTTCACCTCGGCGCGATCTGCAATTTCTCTACCCCGTATGAAAGGCTCTATCCCATCAATGTGCTTGGGGTAGATCGCATCACCAGGCTGGCTCTCGATGCGGGAGTTATGAGATACATCCACGTTGGTTCGACCAGTGTTTATGGACCCTACCGGGGAACGCCGTTTACGGAAGATGCTCCTCGTAATCCCCAGGATAGTTACGGGAGGAGCAAGAGAGACGGCGAAGATATAGTTTGGCGAAGGATCGCGGAAGGGCTTGCCGCCACAATTACTCGCCCCTGCACCGTTTACGGCCCCGGGTGCACCGATGGCGCCGGCAAGGTTTTCTCGCGCCGCACCTCTATTACGGCCATTCCGGGAAGCGGCAGGCAACTTTTGTCCAATGTGCGGGCCGAGGATGTGGCAGCTGCGGTGGTGCACCTATCGCACCTCGATGAGGCCGTTGGCAAAGCCTTCAACATCGCGGAAGACAGCCATCCGACACTCGAGGAAGCATTAACCATTGCAGCAAGGACTTTTGGAGCGAGACCGCCTAGACTACATCTACCCATCGCACTCGTTAAGGCTTTCGCCCGCATGGATGGATTCATTTCCAAGGTGAAGGGCCGGACCCCGGACCTAGAATACGACGCGGTGCGCTACCTCGGCAGCGACTACGTGGTGGACAATAGCGCGCTAAAAGCGACCGGCTACGAGTTCATTCACCCCAACTTCGAAGAGTCGATGAAACAGCTGGGGGAATGGTACAAAGAATAGCAGTTAAGGAGCGCAAATCATGCAAGTAGTGGTGATCACGGGGCTTGCCCAGGGTATCGGGCGCGAGGTTGC
>JAGLUH010000590.1 GCA_023134875.1 Candidatus Zixiibacteriota bacterium | reverse complement strand
AACAGCAGCTTCGGCTTCGTCATCCTATTAACCTCCAATTGACTCAGCCTTCCGGGAGAATGTCGGGTTTCACGCTCCATCCGGCAACTGCCGGATTACACTGGGAACCCGACCTACGGGACTCCTACCTTACGCAGCAGAAACTCGACCTTCAGAACTAAGATAGCAGACAATATACTCGCAGGCAACGGGAAGATTAGTATAACCGCGATCTCTTGTTGAGATAAGCAAAGAGTGCGTAATCATAGGGCATCGCCGTGTCGATCGGCACATAGTCGATACGTGACATTCGGCACTCGCGCGAGAAACGATCGATCACCTCGGCGACCACTTCCTGGTAATCACCCTTGATCTGCCAGGGCAGAGTATTGATCTGCTCGCCGGTTTCCATATCCTTGAAGATTGCTTCCAATGGAAAAGAGAAATCGCGCTCCCGCGGATCGAGGACATGAAAGATGATAAGCTCATGCTTATTGTGACGGAAATGTTTCAAGCCGGCCATGATCTCGGTCGGGTCATCGAGGAGATCGCTGATGAGAATAATCAAACCGCGCCGCCTGATGCGTTCCGCCATCTGGTGCAGGGTGTCGGCGATATTGGTTTGTGCCGACGCCTGATATTTATCCATCTCGCGCAGGAGTACATGCAGATGCGACACCGCCGAGCGGGGCGGGATGTATGAGTTTATCTTCTCGGCAAAACCGACCAGGCCGACGGCGTCACGCTGCTTGAGCATCAGAAAACTCAACGCCGCCGCCAGTTGCAGCGAATAGGTCAGTTTATCAATACGATCCTCGGCGGCAAACGCCATTGAGCGGGAACAGTCGACCAGCAGGTAACCTTTGAGATTGGTTTTAACTTCAAACTCCTTGATATAAAACCGATCCGACTTGGCGTAGACTTTCCAGTCAACGTGGCGAATCGAATCGCCCGGCATATATTGCCGATATTCGGCGAACTCCACCGAGAAACCATGATAAGGCGACCGATGCAAACCGGCAATGAACCCCTCGACCACCAGCCGCGCTTTGATCTCCAGGCTTTTGAGCCGACTCAGAACCTCAGGAGTTAGATATTTACTTGTTGATGGTTTCGGCACTAGTCTAGGGACAAGACTCTGGGATTGGTCTGCTCATAAAGTGTTGCTTGGAAAGGGCGGCCAAGGCCCAAAGGGATTGGACCAAAACGAGTTCTCGATACGCTTAAAATGAACATTGCTGAACTCAGGTCCGGTCGGAGACTCATAATCTGCTTGGTACCTGCCCCGAGCCGCCCTCTGTAGAATCAACTGCGCAACTGGCAGTCCAGGATATAGTACCAATGGTACCTCTCCTAAGTTCATCAGTTCCAGGGTCAGGCATCCCTTATATCCGGGATTAATAGCCGTTGCCGTCGCCACCATGAGTCCCAAACGCCCCCAAGAAGAACGGCTCAGAACATACGCAAAGATATCATCCGGAAGAGCAAGGAACTCAAAAGTGCTACCTAAAACGAGTTCTCTCGGATGTAAAACAAACCTCTCGCCAAAGTCGATTTTGTACTTGTTCTGATACTGACCAATCTGTCGGTCGGTGCGCGGAATGTCAGCTGCTGCAACGTCAAGAGAAGGGAATTCAGTCCTTCGCATGACAATGAATTCATTTCCTAATCGTATATCAACGGAACCATCAGAAATCTGATCTAAGCTTAGAATTGGTGTGATGAATAGTTTTTCCTCACCAGTTGCATTCAATCTGTCAAGAATCTGTCTTGTATTAAGAACCCCGGTTACAACTCGATCATCTGTAGTAGGAGGAAGCGTCAAGCCAAGCTCCTTCTTGGACAAGCCTTCTGCAAGCTTTTCTTCTTTGTAGGCCATACTCTTGTGGTGTATATAATTGCTTTCAACAGCCTTAAGTGAGAGCTTCTCTGCCTGATTTCGCAGTTTAATGTGTTTATGAGGATCGAGCTGGTCGTTCAATCTACAGATCTCGTGCATCCAGGCTGCCACAGTGATATGGCGAAAGCCAACCGGTAAATCTCTTTTTTCATCGTTCTCGTAAAGCTCTACTACAGTATTC
>JAGLUH010000059.1 GCA_023134875.1 Candidatus Zixiibacteriota bacterium | reverse complement strand
CCATTGGTTTTTTGGCCAAGGATCGCTTTTAATCGGTACCGATCTCCTTGTATTTGCGAGTAAACGCCAAGCGGAAGCGAACAGCCGGATTCAAACCTGCTCAGCAGGCCTCTCTCAAGGTAAGCTTCAAGCTCATCTTTTTTGGAGCCTAACTTGCCCACAATAATTTCTACCTCTCCGTCATCGGAACGTATCTGGATGCCAAGTATCCCCTGTCCGGGGGTGGGCAGGAAGACTTCAGGATCGAGATAGACGACCTCCAGGTCGGATAAGTCAAGGGCCAACCTCTTGACTCCCGCCGCAGCTATGACGATGGCGTCGTATTGTCCGTCACGCAGCTTTTTGACGCGGGTGGGGATGTTGCCGCGAAGGTCCTTCACTTGCAGGGTAGGGTTGTGATCTGCAATCTGGCACTTGCGTCGCACCGAGCTGGTTCCAACGACACCCCCCGGCCTGACCGGCAGAACCCCACTGTCGACTCGCGATTCTTTCCTTATTATCAGCAGCTCTCGGCGGTCTTCACGATAGCCCACGGCCCCAAGTTTCAGCCCTTGCGGCTGGGTGGTCATTAGGTCCTTCAGTGAGTGCACGGCCAGATCGATTTGTCCGGCCAGAAGCGCCTCTTCAAGCTCTTTGGTAAAAAAGCCTTCCCCTTCCATTTTGTCAAACGAAAGGTGGTCAATCCGGTCCCCCGTGGTCTTGATTACTTTGATCTCCACCGGTACATCGAAATCAGTCACGAGGGCATCTCTAACTCGTCGCGCCTGCGCCAGGGCCAGCTCTGATCCCCGTGAACCCAGTATCAATCTGTCTCTTTTCATACCGTGTTCCACTCCAGTAGGAAGGATAAAACATATGGAATCTACAAAAAATTAGAAAAGATTCAACTCTTCGTTTGACGAAATGAGGCCGCTGGGCGTTTATTCAATGTAGCAGGTCGGGTTCCTCCGCCTGCGGCGGACGCCTATGGCGGGGAGAAACCCAACAATACCTTCTTTATTCAACACTGACCGGCATGGAAAAGAATGAAGAGATTTTCAGGTTGAGAAACGGTATCGACCGCTTGTCACCCGGCCTATGGTCAAAATTGCTCACCCAGTCGACTCCGACATCAACGTCGAAGTAGAAATGGTCCTTGAAGAAACCCTTGACGTTGAATACGGTGGAGGTGGTCTTCTGGACAACGCCGGTTGGAAAGGGCTCGCTGTAATCACCCGTGGCCAGCAGCCATAAGGCAGTCCACTCCTCGATCACGTCACCTTCCCCCTGACGGGTATAGGTAAAATTAAGCGACGTCGCCAAATCGTTTTCGAACCATTTGATAAGTGACACCTCTGTCAGATCGTAGTCGTTTCCAAGAGCGCCACCAATGAGTTGATTTTTGAAGAGATACCGGTTGCGCTCATGCATCTGGTTGAATGTCCAGTTGGTAACTCGACTGTATTCTGCTTTGAGATCGAGGGTTGGTAGAAGATTCGCAAGGTAAGCGCCGGCAAGGAAAGCGATTTCATCAGGCTCTTG
>JAGLUH010000589.1 GCA_023134875.1 Candidatus Zixiibacteriota bacterium | reverse complement strand
AGCCGCATTGATCACATCCTGTTTTTCCGTAGCACGGCGGCTGCCGTTATAAATATCAAATGTGGTCTGGGTATCAGAGCCGGTACCAAAATAGATACGTCCCTTTTCAAGAAGCATAACCCGCTCCCCCTGCCGGTTGCCGATAGGAATCCTGCAGGGGGCTGTAGTCAGGGCTTCCTGCACCATCCAGGCAGGGATGCGGACAAGATTGGTGTCAATCCTTGCCCCGGCGCTGTGCAGTAAATCCAGAGCTTCTTTCTCGTGAACTTTCACTCCCACACTGTCCAGCACTTCCAGAGAGGCCAGGTGGAGTTCCTCACACTGGTCGCTGGTAAAAAGGTTCAACCCTAAAGTATTTTGAAATAGAATGTTTGCTCTCATAAAGACTCCTTACAGGATAGAGTAGTCTATGCCAAACTGCATAAGTTTTTCCTTGCAGCGGTTGTAGAGGTCCAGGTACTCCCGGGTTGGCTTGACAGTTTGCCGGTCATAACACTCATCGAAACGCTTTCCCAGGGGTGCATCGCTGATTTGGGATTCGTACTCGGTCAGGATTTTTTTCACGATAGTGTTGGCCTGTTCTCGAGAGATTCCCTGCCTGGCTGCCAGATGTCCCGTCTCTGCTCCGATACGCGCTTCCATTCCGCTTGAGTGTTCCGGATACTTATTCCGGGCAACAGCGACCAGGTTCAGGTGAAGACCGGAAACAACAGCGGTAAGCACAGTAGCCGCGATCTCGAAGATCACCATGTCGGTGCAGGGGCCGGCAGCCGTAAAAGGACTGACCCCAATCAACAGATGGGTGTTCCGGGCCAACGCCTGTCCTGTGACACTGATAAGCCACAGCAGGTCCCGGGTGCTGTTACATCCCTGCATTAGATGAAGAGGAAAGCCGTCGTGCCACTGGGCCTGGAAAACCAGGAGGCCTAAGAAATGATGGGCTACATGTACTATGGCAGTTGCTTCAGGTCCGCCGGCATATCCTCCCATAATAGGACCATAGAGTCCATACTTGTTGTATCCTTTGTGGAGAAGAAACGGCACCTTTTTCATTCGCTCATAGTCAACTTTCAGCTCTGCCATTGCAGCCACAGCCAGCCCATCGTTTGGCTGTGCTCCGAACTCTGCCTGAACAGCAGCCATAGTCGCGTCGGCGCGTTCGGCATTTGAAATGAGGTTGTGAATGCCGATCAATGGGCGCCCTGCAGCATGAGCTGCTTCGCGCAGCTTGATAACGTTCCAGATGGCGGCTTCCACCTCCTGGGGTGTTCCCGATTTGATAGGACGGCCATGAACTGTCTGGCTGAAGGCGTTCGAAAAGGTATCGGACAAAGGCTCCTGGGCGTAACTCTGCACCATGGCTACAAAACGTTCCTCCGCAACAGTACAGCCCACAGGCGTATTGAGACAGAAAGGCGGTTTAGTGTCTTCGATTGTCCTGTGAGTCATCGTGCGCAGGTCAGGACCCTGGCCGTAAGTTACCGTTGTTGGAGCATGTTTAAGGGCCCATTCCACTTCACTGCGGCTGAACTGGATCAAACGTCCCGTATCTATACAAAAAATACCCAGTTCCAGGAATAGTTCGAGTCCGGCTTGATATACCCGGTCTGCCAGGTCATTATCCGCCGGGATGACATTCTCCGGATCATACTTGATACTGTGTTTCTTAACTATTTTCCCGGCCAGCTGGGAAATCTTTCGATCAAAATCTTCCTCTTTGATGTAAGGACCTGTTTCACTTCGTTTTGCTGCATCCCAAAAATCAATCATTTCACACCTCCTTTGTTTTTTTCCTGCATGAGGCGTTTGGCAATTTTCACAGCTTCTGCCGCGTTCTCACCATATCCGTCAGCCCCGGCCTCTACTGCATAATCCGGTGTTACAGGGGCGCCGCCGACCATGATCCGGAAGTTCTCTCTCTTTCCTACCTCGTTTAGGAGGCTGGAGAGATCAGGCATGTATGCCATGGTTGTGGTCAGGATGGCCGAAGCAGCTATAATGTCGGCGTTCCCTTCCATTGCTTTGTCAATAAATTGACGCACAGGTACGTCATTGCCCAAATCAAGAATGGTAAAGCCGGATGCCAGGAGCATGGTTTTAACAATGTTCTTACCCAGATCGTGCAAATCGCCTTGAATTGTACCGAGGACAACTGTGCCTTGTATACTGCCTTCCTGGTCCTTACCCAAATGAGGCTTGAGCACATCCAGGGCTGCTTTCATGGCATCCGCACAAACCATGAGTTCGGGCAAATAATACTCCATCCTGGCAAACTTATCACCAACAATCTCCATTCCGCGGTTATAACCCTTTTCAATTGCCTCAAGGGGATTGATCCCCTGATCTATCACCTGCCGGGCTAAAGATGAACATTGATCTAAATCTCCGGCAACGGTGGCTTCAATAATCT
>JAGLUH010000588.1 GCA_023134875.1 Candidatus Zixiibacteriota bacterium | reverse complement strand
GTCATTGCAGCCGCAGAATTTGGCTATTGAAAAGATGGAGCCGGGGTACGATCATCGGGCCGGCGACAATCAAGAATAGCGGAACTGAGTCAACGCAGAGGGGTTCTTAAACGATGGTACTTCCCAATTTCATAATTCTTGGCGCAGCTAATTCCGGAACTACTTCGCTTTACGATTATCTGAAGCAGCATCCCGATATATATATGCCTGAGGTCAAGGAACCGCGGTTCTTCGCCTTCGAGGACGAGGTCCTTGACTTCTGCGGTCCCGGCGATGAGCACAGAAATGCCAATTCCGTCACGCAACTAAACGATTACAAGGCCCTGTTCAGGAGCGTTACGAACGAGACGGCCATCGGCGAAGCATCGCCCCCCTACCTATATATTCCAAAGGCAGCGCAACGAATTCAGCACCACATCCCCGAAGCAAAGTTGATCGCTATTTTGAGGAATCCGGCAACCCGTGCATTCTCCAATTTCATGCACCAGCGGGCAATTGGTTATGAGCCACTGACCGATTTTTCCATGGCAGTCGAAGAAGAGAAAGCACGAATAGAAAACAATTGGTCATTTATCTGGCACTATACAAAGAGAGGATATTATTATGAACAAATCAAGAGATTTAGGGAGTTGTTTCCACATGAGAACATCAGGATTTATTTGTATGAGGATTTCTCGAAAAACAACTTATCCGTGATCCAGGACATATTCAGGTTCTTGGGTGTCGACGAAACGTTCCGCCCGAATGTTTCCATCCAGCACAACCCGACCGGTGAGCCGAAGTCGCAGTTTTTCCTGCGCCTCCTTCGCGACCCCAGCTCAGCAAAAGCGATGGCCAAGCGCCTTCTTCCATATTCTTTACGGGCGAACTTGAAGAGTCGGCTACTGGCCAGGAACACGGCCCGACAAGCCATGCCTCGCGATATTCGCCGCAAGCTGATGGAAGGCTACAGGCCGGATATTGCGAAACTGGAAAAGCTTCTCGACCGAGATCTTTCCGTCTGGCTGGAACAGTAACCGGCCTATTGCGGTAAACCCACGATACGCTTAGTCAAAATAACGGTTGCCGATTTCGGGCGGCTGTGCTGAAGAAATGTCAATCCTGATTTTACTCCAATACACAGGATCAACTGGAGGTCTGTTCATCCCGGGGATCAGCTATTTTCTTAATATAATTCTGCATTACGCAAAAATCATAAATATTATTTATATATTATCTGTTGTTTGGTATTTATATTTATGACGTTGCTTTTTTGTTGAAAAGCGTTTTCGGCTTCTGGCGGTCATTTCTTTGCTAACTTCGTTGACGGGCCAGCGGCTACCATGTATGCTATTTAGCGATTGGGGAGTCAAACTGGAAGTCTAATACTTGAAATGTCGCAGAGCATTAGAGCTTTGCGCGTCAGGTTGGTGTGGGGCAGTATCCGGGGAGCCCGGACACTGCATTGAAATGAACACCCCTGTAATATTTGTGAGTGTTGATGAATAGTACTGTGCAAGCATATCTACAACTGGCCAGACTCTTGAGAGTCGATGCCGGAGGGGGGCATGATAGTGTCGATGAAACCGGGCCCGTCGTCGGCTGCATCGACTGGACGAATGTCGTCAAACTCGCCGACAAGGAACATATGACTGGGGCTTTGGCAGTTACGCTTAGGCGCCAGGAAAATTATAAATTGCTACCGCCGTCCCTGCGCGGAGCGCTTGACCGCCGCAACCTCATGGGCGCCGAGTTTAACAAGAGACTCAAGCGCCAGGCAGAGGAGGCCATCAGGACTTTCAACGCTGTCGGCTGTACGCCAATGTTGTTGAAGGGGGCCTTGTATCTGTTCGAGGCTCCGCCCGAGGAACTCGGAGGTCGTTTCATGCGCGACATCGATTTGGTCGTGCCTGAGGAATCGATCGATACATGCATCCGAAGCCTGCGTGAAATAGGCTAC
>JAGLUH010000587.1 GCA_023134875.1 Candidatus Zixiibacteriota bacterium | reverse complement strand
CTTGCAGCTTCCGCACCAGCAAGTGTCCAACTATTGGTTGAATAATCAGAACTGTGATGCCCCAGAGAATGCCTGTTCCGATCAAAATCCCAGTGAAACTCATCTTAACATTACTTCCGTTAGAACTCCTTAGTAAACTGCCCTGCAACCTAATCGTCGTTGCCGGCACTGTTGCGTTCGGTTATCAATTCAAAGGTGTCCCCAGTCGGCGCGGCTGTCCTCTTGCGGCGCGGTGTTTTTACGCTTATACTGGGTGAAATGATAGCTGCAATCCGGTCATACAAAGGAGTCAAAGATGGCGCTGCGAACCTATGACGAGTATATCGAGTCGCTCAAGGCGATGCGACCGAACATTTACAAATTTGATGAGTTGATCGAGGATGTTACCACCCATCCGGCGACGCGTAACACCGTCGTCGGGCATGGCCACTCCTTTAAGCTCTCATCTGAGCCGGAGTATAAGGACATTTTCACTACCACGTCGCACCTGACCGACGAACCGATCAGCCGCTACCTTTCGGTGATTCAAAATCGTGAAGACATGTGGGCCAACAGCCGGTTGAAACGGAGGATGTTCCAGCTTTCCGGCACCTGTACCGGCGGGCGCTGTGTCGGCTGGACGTCGCTCAATTCGATGTATGCGACCACCTACGATATCGACCAGGAACTTGGCACCGATTACCACCAACGCCTGCGCGCCTGGCTAAAAGACGCCCAGAGGCGCGATATCACCATCGCCGGCGCTCTCACCGATCCCAAGGGCGACCGCACTAAAACCCCCTCCCAGCAGGATGATCCCGATATGAACCTGCGGATCATCGAAAGGCGCAAGGACGGTATTGTCGTGCGCGGTGCCAAGGTGATGATTTGCGGCGTGGCGGCGGCCAATGAGATATTCATCCTGCCCGGTTCGGCTTACCGTGAGGCGGATAAGGATTACGCCCTTTCCTTTGTGATTCCCCGTGATATCGAGAATCTGACCATCGTCGAAACCCGCCACCCCAGCGACAAGCGCGAGCACGAAGAAGGCTTTGATATTCCGGTATCCGAGGGCGGCATCACCCAGGCCTATCTTTTCTTCGAGGATGTGTTCATCCCCAATGAGCGGGTATTTATGGCGGGCGAGTACAAATTCACGAAGCAGGCGGTATTCAATTTCATCAGCGCTTACCGGGCGGCGATCGGCGGTTGTGTTGCCGGTCAGGGTGATATCAAAATCGGCGCGGCGATGCTGGTGGCGCGGGCTAATGGTTTGCATACAAAAGTCTTCAAGGACAAGATTATTCAGATGCAGATCAATAACGAGACAACCTTCGGTATCGGTATCGCCGCAGCGGCGCTGGGTAAAGAGCATCCCTCGGGTACCTGGCTGTGTGACATGACGCTGGCTAATGTCAACAAGGTTCATGTGGCGACTCTGCCTTATGAAACCTCCCGGCTGGCGCAGGATATCGCCGGTGGTATCGGCGAGACCGGCTGCATGCCCTCCTGGAAGGATTTTCAGTCATCCCGCTACGGTCACCTGATCGAGAAGTACCTGAAAGCGAGTTCTTCCGCCGAATCGCGCACTCGTGCCGCGCGTTTAGTTGAGTGGCTAACCATCGGCGCTGGTGTGCCCGGCTGCATGCACGGCGGTGGCTCTCCGGATGGCGCAAAATTGATGATACGCGCCTTCGGTGATCTGGAAAGCAAGGTTGAGATAGCCAGACGCCTGGCCGGCATCAGCGAAGAGATTCCCGAACCGGGCGGCAGATAGAAGATAAGCTATTGGGCAGCAACTAAAAAGGCGGGAACTTCCGACTGCTGCAAACGTTATAATTATAGAGGGGTGTTTGCGTCACAGCTGCATCTACCTGAGTCGGAACCGCACGCTTGCAGCATCACATATACTAACTGATCGGAACCGCACGCCCGAGGGGACGCCTAGTGTCTTCTTTACAGAGCGGTATCGTGCTCGATGCGGCCAATTCCTCTCTCATGTAACCGATCTACAAGCCCTTCGTCGCGATGAAGTGGTATAACGCCGGCTCAAGTGGCGGGAGGGCTTGGGTTGTTAAGTCCAACTGAATAAGAGGCTTGGGGAACATGAGATCATGCTTGAACGCTTGCAGCCTGCAGGAAACTTGACTTTCGCGGAGTAATTTGTTATATGGATGAGTACCTAGAACCTACAGCAAGCACGAGATC
>JAGLUH010000586.1 GCA_023134875.1 Candidatus Zixiibacteriota bacterium | reverse complement strand
CTGCAGCCGTACCCAAAGTGCGGGCCGACAAGCCGGTGGGCCAGTGGAACTCGATGGACATCACTATGACAGGAGATCGAGTAACGGTCATGCTTAACGGCAAAATCGTTATCGAGAATGCTCAGATACCCGGCATCTCTGAAGCGGGTCCCATCGGCCTGCAACACCACGGGGGCATCGACAGGCGAACAGGTAAGCACGGACCGGCCTCGAGCCTCATTCAGTTCCGCAACATTTGGGTCAAACGGCTCAACTAATGTGCTTGCCCCGTAAGACCAACGGCTAACTTACGGGGCTTGTAGCAAGAAGTATGTGTTCTTTTAAAATCGTTTTGGACCGTAGAGTTAAGTAATGGAGGTTTGAAGATGATAGTGAAACAATGTATGACCGTGTTAAGTTTGTTTATGGTTGCGTTTGCCACCGGTGCCCCAGCCGGAGACGACGGGTTCATCCAGCTTCTCAATGGTGAAGACCTCAACAATTGGCAAAACGCTGGTGGCGGGAAACCCAGTGCCGGGTGGGTAGTGGAAGACAGCACGCTGGTCCGAAAGCCCGGGGCCGGGATGCTCTGGAGCAGGGAGCGCTTCGGCAACTTCGTGCTGGATTTGGAGTTCAAAACAGAAGGCAACAGCGGCATCTTTTTTCGCACCGACAATCCAGAGGATTGTGTGCAGACGGGCTTCGAGATGCAGGTTTATCGACAGGTCAAGAAACCGGGAAAGCATAGCTGTGGCGCGATTTACGATGCCCTGTCACCCAGCAAGGAAATGACAAAGGATGGGCAATGGAACCACGTCATTATCACCGCTGTGGACAATAATATCAGCATCGTGCTCAATGGTGTGCAGATTATCGATATGGACTTGAACCGATGGACAGAGCCTCGTAAGAATCCCGATGGGTCGAATAACAAGTTTCGTACAGCCCTAAAGGATTTTAAGCGAGAAGGCCATATTGGCTTGCAGGATCACGGCGCACCTGTGTGGTATCGCAACATCCGTATCAAACCTTTGGGAGGTGTCACCGGGCGCATCTTCACATTGGCTCCAGACTCTCATGGTATGGTTCTCAAAGCTCCGGACGGCCGAACCGTGTTCCGATACATGACCAAAAAGCCAGCCGAGACAAAGTTGACCGCCAACAGCGTTTGTTGTCTCTATCCATTGAACACGCCCTCGGGAGAAAGGGTCGTTGATTTTGCCCCCATTGACCATCCTCATCATCGCGGCCTTTTCCTGGCGTGGCATTCCATAACCGCCAGAAAAGCCAGAAAGAAAGCGGATTTCTGGGGATGGGGCGCCTGGGCGCCAACCGAAGGACGGCGTATCAAGAATAGCAGCGTCAGACTTCTCCAGGCTGATTCGCAACACGCCAGCCTGCGGGTTGCCAATGACTGGCTTGTCGGAAATGTGAAAATGATTGACGAAATATTGTTCATTGTCGCCCGCCGAGAGAAATCAGCCTACGTAATCGACCTGAACTTTCACTTAACGCCGGCGATGGGTGTGACCCTGGACAAAACGGCTTTCGGTGGATTATGTGCAAAAGGACGAAAGGACGGCGAGGGTTCTTATTATAGTCCAGGTGGTTTGGTGAAGCTGCCCGACCCCCATCACTTAAAGCCCGAATCCGACTGGCCGGCTGCTGATTGGTACGACTATACGATAAAGCTCAATAGCGGCAAAACCTTCGGCGTTACGGTGCTCGACCACCCGGCTAATCCGCCCACCACCTGGCACAACCTTGCACCCATTGCCATGCTCAACCCTTGCATCGTCGCGCCCGGACCCGTTGCGATTAAGAAAGGCCAGACGCTCAATCTACGCTACCGCCTCGTTGCGCACGACGGCCCGACGCCCGTGGAGCTGCTGAAGAAACTAACCGGCGAGTGGCGCCGGCAGGCGAGCCCCAAGCCCTTTAAGCT
>JAGLUH010000585.1 GCA_023134875.1 Candidatus Zixiibacteriota bacterium | reverse complement strand
TGTCTTCAAACCTGCCGACAATGGCGGGTTCACGCCACGGCGCGCAGGCGAAGACGGACCCTCCCTACATGGTGCTGCTTCCAATTCTTTGTGCATTATTCCTTGATTGTGGGAGAATCTGAAGCCCGGCTTGCCATTTGTCGTTGCCAGGCGGCGCCAAGTCCGAACAACAGAGCCATGATGTATCCATCCTGCCCCCAAGTCCAGGCTCGCATATAGAAAATTGACATAGCAAATATGAACAGACCAATAAACAAAGCCTGAGCTACTTGTTGATCCTGCGCCGTCTCAGCTTTCGCAAGCATACGATAGCCTGTTTTCAAACCGCGCCAGGCCAACCACAAAAGTGCGCCTGCCCCCGGTAACCCGGTTTCGGCCAGCCAGTGCAGCACGACGTTGTGTGGTGACATTCCTCCGATATAATACCAAACCGGTGTCAACCGTATATCTGGCAGAATTTGACTGACAATTCTGAAATTACCAATTCCGATTCCGGTCAGCGGATTCACTAAAAAGGCTTTGATCGCCGCCGTCCAGAGTACAACCCGAAGTGCAATTGTTCCTTCAGGTTTAATCGCTGAGTTTATCAATTCCTGAACTCGCCCGAGCGATGCTTCGAAGAACGTTTCCCGCCCCAGATACAATATCAACGCCACCAATCCCAATGGCAGGGCCAGCTTGAACAATGATCCAAATCCATATCTTGTTCTCCCTTCCGGCTTTTGGCGTGCTGTTGCTACCAGAAGCACCGGCATGGCCAGAACCACAGTCACTATCGGAGCGCGAGATTGAGTGGCAAAGATTGCAAGAGCAATCACTATCCCCATGCATCCGAACTTTATCCTTTCCGCAGGGAATTGTGACCAAATCATGAAAGCTGCTGTCATGGGGAGGGCCGTCATGGCAAGTGTCTCAAAAGGTAACCAGGCAGGTCCGAACACGCGGGTACCTCCTCCCTGAATCAAGAACAGAATACTATTCAACAACGAGAGTGCAAATACTTGATAAACAAAAAACAGTAGTACTCGACGAACACCGATATCCATTGCCAGCTTGTAGACAATTCTGAAAGCGAGATATATTGTTATCACTCTCAGGATCGGTGTGAGCGACAGACTTTTGTCGAAGGCAAGAAAAACAGAAAGACCCGCCGCACCAATCAGACACAGGAAAGGGATATCAAAAACGGACCTTCGCAATTCGGTTCTCGTGTGTAAAAGAAAATCCAGTATAACCGTCAACATCAAAAGCAGCATAGCAAAGTCAGACGGGTTTACCATCATGCCACCCACGCGAATCGGATAATAGATAGATATTGATACAATCCAAACGAGGAAACTAACCCTGGGATTGACCAGTAAAAAAATCACTCCGAGAGCCGTGAAATAGAACACGGCGATAATTGACTGAGATCCTGCAACAATCAGAAGCGCTGGGGCAAGAAATAACAGAGCAAGAAAAGCTATGAAGATTTGAGATGCGTTGCTGTAACCGGTTCTATCCTCAATTGCGGTCGAGATGTTATCATAATTCGACATGAGGGTATTATTATACGAAAACAGAAAACTATAGCAACGGCAATTCTGGTTCGAAAGCACAACCGGCAGGTATCCACAGCCACGAAAATGTGCGTTTATTGACCAGCCTTACGCTCCCCGGATGGGGACGATACAGAGAAACTCGAGATCTTCATCGAACGGGTTCTCGAACTGATGCTCGACATTGGGTGGCACATAGGCATGGTCGTTCGCTTCTACTGTGGGCTTCTCACCGTCTAATGTAAGTATCCCTTTACCCCGTACGAAATAATTGACATGCTCATAATCGTGTTGATGAAAAGGTGTGTGACCTCCGGGGGAAATGCGAAACACACGCATCGAGTCTCCCGGCCATCCCTGGGCAGGACCGATGGTGTTGGCTTTGGTTACATGTTTGGCATTGTCCATTGAAACTGATTCGAGTTTGATCTCATTACTCTTAACTACCGGCATAACTCCTCCTGTGTTTTGAGTATTATACGAATCTTTCCTCTTCA
>JAGLUH010000584.1 GCA_023134875.1 Candidatus Zixiibacteriota bacterium | reverse complement strand
GCAACACAGGTACTCGCAACATGCATGCCATATGACGGATTGGAACGGATGCTAATAGTAATGACTCATCAGAAACATCTATGAAATCATTGAGTTTTGGCGCTATTCAAAAAGGGAGATTCTTGGGCGGGACACGGATCGAAATAGAGTGCCGTATTGCAAGGTCGTAATTGCTATGAAGCAAAACTGTCTAATCCATAACCATTCTGTTCTATGAAGTTCGAAGACATAACGCAAATACCCCGCCCTGCGGACGGGGTATTTATTTTGAGCAACGATAGCTTGTGACAAGCAGTTAACTGCCCTGCATGAAAGTATGACACTTGTTCTCACGGACTCGATAGAAGCAAACCATGACCAACAATCCGATAAGCACTAGAAGACCACTCGACGTGTTTATGTTGGTATCCATAGATGAATTGCATCCCGCAGAAGCAATAAAACATCCGCCGCCACTGGGACCACCACCTGAAACAGCAGAGTCAACGCCGCCGCTGCCTTCCGTACCGCTGCTGCCAAGGCCGCCCGGGTCTACAATGATACCATTGGCATTACCATCGGTGTCGCCGTAGCCGCCGTCCTTGACTTCCAGGGTAATTGACAGGCCATCGTCATTAAAAGTTGTGTGTTGCGAGTAGTCTGCCCAGCCGTTGATAGTGTCATACTTATAAAATGTCATGCCGCTCGGAATAGGTTCTGCATAATATATTCTCATTGTGGCCGTGGCGCCAACCTGGTCTACAGTTATTCGGTAGGAGAAAAGCCCGTGACTCAGATCGCTCGGCCTGTTGGTGTTATCCAATATTGTAGACGGATCGATTATCTCCACGGCCTCGATACCTGTTACAGAATCCGAGCCCTTAGAAACGCCGAGAGTAATACCGTCGGATGACTGCACGGATCTGATATTTTCGGGCTCTTCGATGTCATCAACGCCATTGCCATCGAGGTCCACGCCATAGCCGACTTCCTGAGCATCAGGCACTCCATCGCCATCAAGATCGTCGCTATCTGCCGCGGTTGTAAACTCAATGTTGTCTGACCACTCTGAAGATGCCAAATGGACATCGTAGAACCGAACCCTTATATAATATGTAGTCTCTGCCTCGAGCAGTGTATGAGGCACGGCCAGTTCAGTGAGATGTTCGGCAGTGGAACTATCAAGAATCGCGGAAGAGAAGTTCTCTTGCTTGCTGATTTGCCATTGGCTCTGGCTGTGTGGATCGCCGTCAGGATCTGAGAATGCTTCGGTGACGATAGTTGGCGTAAGCTCACACTCCATCTGTCCGTCGTAGGGAGATGTGATGACCGGTGTTGAAGGGGGAAGATTGGATTCCGGCACATCTGTGATCGTCACCACCTTCTGGGCCGTCCTGGTTACTCCACCAGAAGTGTAGCTGGCTGTAATTATCACTGTCTCGTCACCAGTTACCTCTGACGCAGTAAGTACGCCACTACCGCTAATGCTGGCATAAGATGAGTCCTCGCTCCAGTCAGCGCTTCCGGTCACGGTCTGGGTGCTCCCGTCGCTGAATGTGGCCGTGGCCGCATAGCTCGAGGTCGAGCTTTCGTTTACCGAACTTGATCCGCTAATATTAAGGCTCGTGAGAGTCGGAGGTGTGCCGTTAGCCACGGTAAATGTAGCGCTCACAGTTCGACTGCCACCGGCCGTCAACTCGATGAACGCGGTGATCTCGTGTTGCCCGTTGGAGATCTGAGTTGTATCAAAAGGGTTGGCAGAGCCATCACCGGCAGTGCCCGCAAAATCATAGTGGATAGCTTCTTCGACCTGCCGAGGGGCTCCGTTCATGTCCGGGTCATCCAGATAGAAACTCACCTGCTCGACACCTTCATCAGGGCTGGTGAAAACAAAGATGTTACCAGTCACTGTTTCACCCTGCAATGACACTGAGTTTGAGCGGTCTGACGATGTGCTTAACAGGAGCGTATAACTCTGATATGTGGCTTCATCGGAATCGGTGCTTTCATTATCCGAAGTATCATAAGCCCTTGCCACAAAATGGTGAGTCGTATTGTCATCCAGGCCCGAAATCGTGCATGTTGTGGCAGTGCCTTGCCAGGCCGGATTAT
>JAGLUH010000583.1 GCA_023134875.1 Candidatus Zixiibacteriota bacterium | reverse complement strand
CACTGGCGGTCTACGGTTTGGGTATCCTGCCCGTCAACTGGTTCGGGCTGATCTTTCTGCTGACCGCCTTCGTGCTGTTCCTGCTGGAGATCAAAGCGCCCACCCACGGCGCGCTGACAGCCGCCGGAGTCATATCGCTAATAGTCGGGGCGCTGGTGCTGTTTAATTCTGCCAAAACGCCCGACTTCCTGCATGTCTCCGTGCCGCTGGTGATCGGAACTTCCATCGCCATGGCCGGTTTTTTCCTGGCGGTGATGACCTTTGCCATGCGCGCTCAACTGGCGCCCGTCCGCACCGGGCAGGAAGCGCTGGTCGGCAGGTACGGCATCGCCCGCAGCGAGATACCCCTGATGGGCATCGGTACCGTGCAGATGGGCGGTGAGCTGTGGACCGCTGAGTTGGAACCGGGGGAAGAGGTCATCCCTAAAGGCGCACAGGTTGAAATCGTCCGCACCCGGGGGGTTAGAGTGTTCGTTCGCGAAGCCGGGAAATAGATTCCACGAATAGACGCTGATAATCGCAAATCAAAGAAAATAGATTGGCGTTCATTCGCGAAAATTCGCGGATAATTTTCTTGATTTATCCTGCCGCCTGTCTCTCAGCATCTTCCTTTGCCAATTCGCGGCGCAGGACCTTGCCCACCAGTGTCTTGGGGAGTTCATCACGGAATTCGACGTATTTGGGCACCTTGTAGGGGGCCATGTTCTGCTTGCAAAAGGTGATGATTTCTTCCTCAGTGGCTGTCTGACCATCCTTAAGCACGATGAAGGCTTTGATGCGCTCGCCCTTTTCACCGACCAGAACACCAACAGCTGCGGCCTCTAAGACCTTGGGGTGCTCATAGAGCACATCCTCGATCTCACGGGGATAGATATTCTCACCGCCGCGAATGATCATATCGCCCATGCGGCCGGTAATCTTGCAGTTGCCCTCCTCATCCATGCTTGCCAGGTCGCGGGTATGGAGCCAGCCTTCGCTGTCGACTGTTTTCTCGGTCGCTTCCGGCATCTTGTAGTAGCCCTTCATGACATGATAGCCGCGAGTTATCAGTTCACCCTGTTCGCCACGAGGCAACTCTTTACCGGTATCGGGATCAACAATCATGACCTCGACATTGGGCAGAGCCCGGCCCACGGTTGTCACCCGAAGATCCAGGGAATCGGTGACGCGGGTCTGAGTAACTCCGGGCGAGGCTTCGGTCTGACCATAGACAATCGTCATCTGGTCGGCACCCATGACCTCAACCACCTGTTTCATAACCTCGATCGGGCAGGGGGCGCCGGCCATGACCCCGGTGCGGATATGGGAAGTATCGTACTCTTTCTTCTTCATCTCCTCGAGTTCGGCAATGAACATCGTCGGAACGCCGTGGATAACCGTACATTTGGAGGCTTGTATGGTCTCGAGCACATCAACCGGGTTAAAAGCCAGAACCGGCGCCATCGTAGCACCGGAGACCAGCGAGCAAAGATTGCCGATTACGCAGCCAAAACAGTGAAAGAAGGGTACCGTGATACAGAGACTGTCGGCCGCCGTCAGATTCATGCATTCGGCCATACTGTAGGCGTTACCGATGAGGTTGGTATGGGTCAGCATTACCCCTTTGGGGAATCCGGTGGTGCCGGAGGTGTACTGCATGTTGACAACATCCCCGGGCTGACAGGTGGCATGCCGGGCTTCGAGCTCTGCGTCGCTGATTTTTTCTCCCAGAGCGATGACATCCTCCCAGCTGAAGGTCCCGGGAATCTTCTCTTCCCCGAGATAGATGACGTTCTTGAGCTTGGGCAGTTTGGCGCTCTTCAACTCGCCCGGTTTGGAATCTTTCAACTCCGGACAAACCTCGTTGACCACCTTAACGTACTCATCCGGCTCCCGCACCCCGCCAATCATGATCAGCGTCGTGGAATCGGACTGCTTCATCAGGTACTCAAGCTCAAAACTACGATAGGCCGTATTAACGGTCACCAGAACCGCGCCCATTTTCGGCAGGCCGAACTGAGTATAAACCCATTCCGCAACGTTGTTAGCCCAGATCGCTACATTGTCGCCACGCTCAACCCCGAGTGCCATAAAACCCTTGGCAACCTTGTTACAGACATCATTAAGCTCTTTATAGGTATAACTGATTCCCTGAGCATGATACTCAAGGGCCTTGTTGTCGCCAAACTGATCAACAACCGTTTCAACGAGCTTACCCAGGGTAATGTTCCCAAGTTCAAATTGTGGTTTGTTCACCAACCCCTCCTTTTCTCTCGCTAATCAAATAACTGTATACAAATTTTAAAGATACAAAAAGGGGGGGCTCACGCCTCCCCAAATTTATGTAACTCTTAACTTAAGCCTTCTTCTCTTCTTCCATTTTCCGTAGCTCAACCCGGCGGATCTTGCCGGAAACGGTTTTCGGAAGCTCTTTCAAGAATTCAATCTCGCGCGGATATTTGTAAGGAGCGGTCTCCTTTTTCACGTGGTTCTGAATCTCTTTAATGAGCTCATCCGAAGGCTCGAAACCGGGGGCCAGAACAATGAAAGCCTTGACAATGGTGCCGCGTAATTCATCGGGAGAACCGACCACGGCACTCTCGGCAACTGCGGCATGGCTCTGCAGGGCACTCTCAACTTCAAAGGGTCCGACCCGATAACCGGAAGCCTTGATGACATCATCAGAGCGCCCGACAAACCAGTAATAACCCTCGTCATCGTAGGTCGCCTTGTCACCGGTAAAATACCAGTCACCGACAAAGGCTTCACTGGTAGCTTCCGGATTACGCCAGTATTCGGTACAGAGACCAACCGGGGCTTCAGGTTTGACGCGAACCGCGATATGGCCCTCTTCATTGACCGGCACCGGATTGCCGTCATCATCGATGAGCTGAATATCAAAACCCGGGGTTGGTTTACCCATTGAACCAAACTTGATCTCCATGCAGGGATAGTTGGCAATCATGTTGACCGACTC
>JAGLUH010000582.1 GCA_023134875.1 Candidatus Zixiibacteriota bacterium | reverse complement strand
AGTGTTTCGGAAAAAGAAGCCTTATTCGCTGACCCGAAAGAGGCCGAGGAGTTCGTTCGAGTGACCGGCTGCGATTCCTTGGCCATCTCTATCGGTACAGCCCACGGTGCTTTCAAGTCCAAAATCGTACCTAAACTCGACATCAAACGACTCAAGAAAATAGACCGACTGGTAAAAGTACCGCTAGTGCTGCATGGCGCTTCCGGTATTCCAGCCGAACTGGTGAAACGGACAAAGCGCCAATGCGACAAACTGAAAGACTGCAAGCGACTGTCTGGAGCGGTCGGTATTCCGGATACGGAAATTCGTAAGGCGATTCGGAATGGTATTCGCAAAATCAATGTTGATACAGACCTGAGAATCTCCTTTACTGTCGGTCTGCGTGACACTTTACTGGATGACCATAAATCGTTCGACCCGCGCAAGCTGATGAGGCGGTCTAAAGATGAGATGAACGCGGTGGTCAAAGATAAAATCAAGCTGTTCGGCTCTAAAGGAAAAGCCAAATAGAACCGATTTCAAGCTTAAATCCCCTATTTTTTACTAATCAGAAACGTCCTATGTACGACGTAATCACCTTTGGCTCAGCCACCCGAGACGTTTTCGTCCGCAGCTCCGAATTCGAAACCCACGCCTGTGATCATTCACCATCAGGCATGGATTGTTGCTTCCCGCTCGGCTCAAAAGTAGAGATATCCGATCTGATCATGGACACCGGTGGTGGTGGTACCAACGCTGCGGTCACCTTTGGACGTTTGGGTCACAAAACCGGAGCGGCTGTCTGTGTCGGTAAAGGTGACGCCAGTGGCCATGACATCCTGAGCGTCCTAAAAAGCAACGGTGTCTCGGATGAGTTTGTCCAAAAATATGAAAAAGACCAAACCGCTTTTTCCTTAGTCGTTTTGGTTGGCAGTGGCGAACGAACCATCTTGGTCTATCGCGGCGCTTCCAGTCACCTCTCAGCTGACCAAATTCCCTGGTCAAAAGCCAAAGCTAAATGGTTCTATATCACTTCCTTGTCTGGGCGATTGGAACTGATACAAGAAATCATGGACCATGCCGAAAAGAACGACATCAAAATCGCTTGGAACCCCGGCTCTAAAGAGTTGAAGTATGGGCTAAAAAAACTTGAACCATTAATTCGAAAAGCCACGATCTTCAATCTCAACCTGGAAGAAGCGATGCGCTTGCTTGACACTGATGACCGAGACATAAACAAGCTCCTTATTGCCTTAAAGGGCCTTACCAAACAAGCGATAATTATTACTGACGGCATTCGCGGCGCCTATGCTGCTGATAGCACTAAAACCTGGCATAGCAATACGATTGATTGTCCCCGAATAAACGTCACTGGCGCCGGCGATGCCTTCGGGTCCGGTCTGGTTGCCGGGCTAATGAAAAAAAATGACCTGCCTTACGGCATGGCTGTCGGTACTTGGAATGCCACTGGTGTTGTTCAGGCAACGGGCGCCAAACGACATCTCATAAGCAAGTACCCATCTGATAAAGACATTGCCCGAGTAGAGATCAAGGAAATAGAGATATAGCCTTTAAATAACTGGAAATAAAAAACCGTCCTGAGCAAATCGAAGGACGGTTTTTAAATTTTCCGCTTATTTGTCGATTATATACAAGTATAAAGGAGCCTGGCCTTCTTCTGTGTCAACTTCTACAACTTCCCAACCAGGCACTGGCCAAACAGCATTAATTACCCTAGTTCCTGGCTTCATCTTGGCCATCTTCCGAGAAAGCTTGCCTAAGGTTGCTGGAACCAAAAAAGTAAAAACAACATCAACATCTGACATGTCAGCTTGCCAAAAATCCCGGCTCTTAACCTCTATTTGGTCTCTGTAAGGCGACCGCCAGCGATTAAAATAAACCAATACTAAAGGAATGATTGATATCTCGTAACCGATCGCTTTGGCGCCAATAGCGGCAGACTCAAGAAGTATCCGGCCATCACCGCACCCCAAATCACAAACCTTATCTCCTGGCTTCACTTTGGCCAGCTTCAGAAACCGAGCGACATCCCGACGGCGAGTCGGTACCCAGGGAGCGCCACTAAGTCCAGCCAAACCAAAAGTCAGCAAGACAACAAAGATAATGACAAGTACGATTGTCAAAAAAACATACATGCTCACTCCAACCCTTCTTCTTTAGCGGTTTTTTTGGCCTCCTCAATGAACCGCCTAACCTTATCAGGGTCTTTTTCATGACTGTCTTCCCTGTCGGTCTGAGTCTTGGAGTCGGCCCCAACCGGATGAACCTGTTTGATTGCCTCAACGACATTATCCGGACCGAGCCCACCAGCTAAAATTACCGGAATATTGACGGAATCAACTATCGCTTTGCTGATGTTCCAGTCATGTATTTCGCCAGTGGCACCAATCTGGTCGTCCCCCTGTAAATGCGTATCAAGAAGAAGGTAGTCGGCCACACCGTCATACTGCCTAGCCAAACCGATTGCGTCTTCTCCAACAACAGGGATGCTGCGCATTATCTCTATGTCAGGATTATCAGCCCTAAGAGCTTCGATGTCAGCAGGAAACAAGCCGTCTGGCACGGTTCCCAAGTGCATAATATCCGGCTTCAACCAAGTAATTATATTTTCAATCGGGTCTAGGTGCCTCGCTAAAGACAGGGCAACTTTTTTGATTCCCTCGGGAACCACGGCAAAAACTTCCTTGGCCTCATCTATGCTCAATTCTCTGGGAAACTCCCCATCACCGACCAGTACTCCGATATGGTCCGCCCCAGCCTCAACCGCCATTATCGCCTCCTCAGGAGTAGATATTTCGTAGATTTGAGTAATCATATTTACATAAAACAAAA
>JAGLUH010000581.1 GCA_023134875.1 Candidatus Zixiibacteriota bacterium | reverse complement strand
AGACTATAGTCGCAGAATTCGGGAGCTTGTCTTCTATGACAAGCTCCCGTTTTATTGGGGGCTTCAGTCTCCGCTAGCCAAGGATAGACGAGACGTCTGCCACCCACAGAACAGAAATGGTGGTGCCGAACTCAACGGGAAAAGGCACAAAAGGAAAAACTACCTGGCGTTTCGCTGAGGTGGGCTACTAGTTGTGCCTAATTGCAAGTAGGTCACGACCTCTTGGAGACTGTCTCAAAACTCAGGGTGGGCGTCACCTGTCGTCATTGCGAGCGAAGCGAAGCAATCTCAATCCATTGCTGACCATTGGCTTGGAGATTGCTTCGTCGTCCGGCAACTGCCGGACTCCTCGCAATGACACTTCTTGAGGTTTTGAGACAGCGTCTCTTGCGGCGTGACACTCTTGCCGACAATATCCCCCACCGGATAGTCATGCTCCGAGAGATCATGACCTACAAAACTTTCATCGTGCGTGGTGCATCCCCTGACGCTGTCCCAAAAGTGATCGAGAATATGTGCGCGGCAGGGCTCCGGACCTGCCCGTTCGTTGGATCAATAATAGGGGCAGACGCGGAGAGGTTGTCACCTGCGAATACATGATAGTTGAAACCACAGGAGGTTGACGTAGAGGTTTTCCAGGGTTAGGAGGGGGTTAGATATCGTCGTCGGCCCAGGTAACCAGCCCCAATTCGAAAGGATGCACCTGGCTGCGGTGACCGGGTGAAACCCTGACCGAGTATCCCATCCGACCGCTGGTAGAAAATGATGTGGTGCAGGAGTAGGAACTGACGCCGGCGCTCAGGTTACCATCGGCGGTCATCTCCACCGTCCTGGCATCGGTAATCTCTCCACTGGGCGAAAGCACACCGATGTAAAGCTCAACCTTGACATCTTCCGGCTGAAGAGCGCCGAGAAAGACCTTCGCCTCAAGCTCCATCGGCTGGTCAACGCCGATGCGGTCAGGAGTTTGCGAGTTGACCTCCAATATGCGAACATCAGACCAGTTGTCGGTGAGATGTTTGTACCAGCCTGACAGCGAGCGGAGTTCGGCCAGATCGTGATGGCGTAGAATCTGGTTCTGACGATAAGCATGGGCGTAGAACTTGTCGGCGTATTCCCGGACCATGCGGTTGGCATTGAATTTCGGCCCCAACTGCATCATCGACTGCTTCATCATAGCCACCCATTTGCGCGGGATCCCGTCGGCGCCCCGCTCGTAATAGAAAGGCACGATTTCCTTCTCCAACACGTCATACAGCGCGTTTGCTTCCACCTCATCCTGATAGTCATGGTTGTCGTATTCTTCACCGGCGCCAATAGCCCAACCCACTTCGGGATTGTAACCTTCGCACCACCAGCCATCGAGTACGCTCAGGTTCAGGCCGCCGTTGAAAATGACTTTCATACCACTGGTGCCCGACGCTTCCATCGGCCGGCGCGGCGTGTTGAGCCAGACATCCACACCCTGAACCAGGTAACGCGCCACCACCATGTCGTAATTCTCCAGGAAGACGATATGGTCGCGCAGATCAGGATCACGCGCCAGATGGACGATGGTTTTGATCAACTCCTTGCCGTAGTTGTCACGCGGATGCGCCTTGCCGGCAAAGATCAGTTGCACCGGTCGCTCCTCATTGGTAAGAATCCGCTTGAGCCGCTCGACATCGCGGAAGAGCAGGGTTCCCCGCTTATAGCTGGCGAACCGTCTGCCAAAACCGATAGTCAGGAATTTGGAATTGAGCACCTCCGCCGCTCTCTGGATATCACTGCTGATAGCGCCGCGTCGTTCGTAGTGTTCCTGGAGACGCCGACGCACAAAGGAAATCAGCCGTTCCCGCCGAATCTCATGAACCCGCCATAGTTCGCCGTCCGGAATGTCGGGGATGCTCTCCCAGCAGGACTGGTCAGCGGGTTCATCCACCCAGCGATGGCCGAGGTAACGGTCGAACAGGTAACGCATTTCCACTGAAATCCAGGAACTGGTGTGGACGCCGTTGGTGATGGCGCAAATCGGGATTTCTTCAAGAGGTACTTCCGGCCACGATCCCTGCCACATCTGCCGGGAAACGTGGGAGTGTAGCTTGCTGACCCCGTTCATGTGCGAGGAGAAGCGCATGGCCAGGTAGGCCATATTGAACTCGGAGGCGGAATCCTTACCGTCAGGACAGCCGAGCTTGAGAAACTCCTCGAAGCTAATCCCCAGTTTCGGGATATAGTGCTTGAAATACTTCTCTATCAGGGAACGACTAAACCGATCAATACCGGCCGGTACCGGCGTATGGGTGGTGAAAACCGTGGTCTGCCGTACCAGGAGCGACGCCTCCGGGAATGTAAGCTTTTCTCCTTCCATGATGCGGCGGGTGCGCTCGACGGCCAGAAAGGCGCTGTGTCCTTCGTTCATGTGAAACGTTGAGGGGGCCAGACCCAGCGCTGCCAGCGTTGTCAGGCCGCCGATGCCAAGTACGATTTCCTGCCTGATTCTGGTTTCGTTATCGCCGCCGTAGAGATGCGCGGTAATCTGTCGATCATCGGGACGGTTCTGCGGCACATTGGTGTCAAGCAGGTAAAGCGGTATCCGGCCTACCTGAAGTTGCCAAATCTTGATCCAGAGTTTCCTCCCCGGGAAATCGATCGTTACCACGAGCGGCTGGCCCTTGTCGTCGTATGTTTCCTGGAGCGGGAAAGTCGAGAAATCAAGACGAGGGTAGTATTCCTGCTGCCAGCCGTCAGCATTAAGATATTGCTGGAAGTAACCCTGTTGATACAGAAGACCGATTCCCACTAGCGGCAGACCCAGATCGCTGGTTGATTTAAGATGATCGCCGGCCAGGATTCCCAGTCCACCCGAGTAGATCGGCAGCGAATCAGTCAGCCCGAATTCCGCCGAAAAATAGGCGATCTCCGGTTTGTCGCTCTGAAAATGCTGTTGGGAAAACCAGGTTTCTCGATCGAGGTACAGCCGCAGGTCGGCATAGACCCGCTCCAGGTCAGCCTTGAAACTCTGATCCTGATCCAGGCTGGCCAGCCTCTCCTGCGAAACCAACCCGAGAACACGTACCGGATTATGATAGCTCACTTCCCATAGTTTGCTGTCGACACGCCGAAACAGCTCGATTGCATTTGGATTCCAGCACCACCAGAGATTCCAGGCAATCTCCTGGAGTGGCTTCAGCTCATCCGGTAAACTGGGATCAATCTGTACGTATCTTAACGCCTTAACCATATTTCATCAACCAATACCTTGAGGCCCGATCTCAAAACCGACGTGAAACTATATTGTTTCAACGCTTCAGCCCAAGAAAAATCTTGGGGAGAAAGTGAGCCATAAGCGGCAAACTTCCATCAGCCGCCTGTTGGAGTATTTTCGGACACTCTACGAAAACTATTAGCTAAGAAACAGTCCATAGCCCACCTCAGCGAAGCGCCAGG
>JAGLUH010000580.1 GCA_023134875.1 Candidatus Zixiibacteriota bacterium | reverse complement strand
TTTGTCCTCGGAACCGGTATCGACGATAATGATCTCATCCACCAGCCCCTTAACGCTTCTGAGACACTGCGGCAGCATCTCTTCCTCGTTCCGGACAATCATACAGAGAGAAATCATCTCATTGGTAAGGTGTCTATCCGCCAGTTTCTGCAGATCGGTCTTGTCACCGCAGTGGATCAAACCCTCGCTGATCGCCTGGCGTTCACCCTCGCTGTCACCTAAACGCGCACGGGCGCGGGAGAGATTTATATAATACTCCGGAACGTCCCGGTTGATCGCAATCGCCTTATCATATGCTTCAGTCGCCTCCTCGAACCGCTCCAAGTTATAGCAGGCCAGACCGAGGCTGTTGTAGAGTCGGTGAAGCTGTGATCTGATATCGGAGTAGTTGCCGGTAAAGTCGCTGTTTAGGTCGAGATATTCAATCACTTTCCGCGCAGTGGCAGCGCACTTCTCAAATTCGCGTAGTTCGCCAAAGATGAGCGCCAGCAGCAATTCGAACTCAACCGTCGGCTCCGCCAGTTCCACGCCCGCGAGGACATAGCTTTCAGCCCGATTGTATTGTGCTGTCTGATAAGCCGCCGATGCACCCAGATAACAAAAGCGGAGATAGAGATCGCGATCCTGCGCCGCCGCCGCTTCCGCCAGGGTGTCAACCTGCCGTAGGCATTCACCGGCATTGCCCGCATGGAACTGTTCCAGCGCCCGTTGCAGGCCGTTATTCAGTTCCGTAAGACCAATCGCCTTGCGGACTGCACTTCGGCTGCGTCCGGTTTTTCTCTTCTTTTGCTTCTTGGCCATTTGTTAGAGGTGCAAGCTCACAGCAACCTGACCGCTGACGCTACCGGTTCAATCTGCCTGTCAGCGTGTCGCTGTAATTCCGGTAGAATATAGTGATGAACGGTATATTCCGCGTCCGTAAGCACCAACTGCTTGGCGGTCTTGTTGTCCTGATTGATCAGTATCGGTCCCTGGAGATTAACCGACATCTGCCCCATCTCACGGGGGATTGTGACGATGGTGAGAATCTCCACATCGTTTGGGTTCTTGACACCGATGTCGGCCACTTCACGAGCATGAACGGATACAGTATAGTCGGGAAAGAAAGTCAGCGGGTTGACTACTACCAGGGCTAAGTCAGGCGTGTCGACACTCTGCAGCCACCGAAAGGGAAAACAGTCGTCGCTGTCGATGAGCACATACCGACGCAAACCCTCGAAACCGAGCAATCCCTTGGGGAGGGTGATTACCTGGTCATCGGCAATTTCAATCGTCCCGAAATGAAGAGTCTCCAGTTGCATCATACCTCACCTGATAAAATTCAAAAGGCTGGGCTGGAGGATTTTGGCAGCCGCATTAAGCGCCGCGGTATAGGCATTCTCCTGCATGGCGAGATCGATAATCAATTTGGTTAGGTCGGCATCTTCCACGTCGGAGGGCAGCTTGGTGTAGTTGATTTCGTGGTCTTCCAGCCCATTGAGAGAAACCTCCATCCGCACCAGTTTGGCGCCCACCGTCGCCCGCTGATCCAGTACTTTGTCTATACTCTGGTTCAACGAACCGACCAGGTTCTCCACGGTCTCACGGTCATTGTCACGTAAAGCGTCAACCAGCAGCATCATGTTGCCCAGCACATCGGTAGCGCCGACAATGCCGAAGGATGATGCCGTTCGACTATCGTCGCCGTTCCTGACTATCAACGTTTTCGTCGGGTCCTCGTTGACAATCTGGATACCACCGTTGCCGGCATTGATGGAGGCGGTGATGGTGAGGCCGGCGTTGTTGATGGCGTCAATCAAGTCCTGTGTGGTCACAATACCGGCAGCGGCGGTATCAATCGTAACGATATCTGTTCCCTGAGTGATTCGAATCGTACTGAGCGCAAAGCTGTTACCGTTGTTGTAAGAGGCGATCTCAGTCGTTCCCAGCAGTTGCGGATCAAGATCGCCGCCGATCAGGCCGTAGTTCATCGTGCCCAGAATGCCAAGAT
>JAGLUH010000058.1 GCA_023134875.1 Candidatus Zixiibacteriota bacterium | reverse complement strand
GCATGGTCGATGGTCAACACATTCTGCCCATGGCCACTTCGCAGGATCACAAACGTGTAGGCGAAGGGGATACCGGCCCCAATACCGGCGGCATGGGTGCCTACGCGCCAGTGCCCTTCATTTCGGAGAAGTTGCAGAAGGACATTTTCGACCTGATCCTTCAGCCGGCAGTCGCCGGACTGGCCGCGGAAGGTCACCCCTTTACCGGTGTCCTTTATGCCGGCCTGATGATTACCGACCACGGGCCACGCGTGATTGAGTTTAATTGTCGTTTCGGTGATCCGGAAACGCAGGCGATTCTGCCGCTCCTGAAATCAGACCTGGCCGCTCTTTTCCTGGCAACCGTCAACGGCGAACTTGAATGGGAAACGGCCGAATGGCAGGAGGCGACTGCGGTATGTGTAATTGCGGCGTCAGAAGGTTATCCGCGCTCCTACGAGAAGGGTAAGGTTATTTACGGACTCAAAGATATCAAAAACAACGATGTTGTCGTTTTCCATAGCGGCACCAGGTATGAAGCAAGGAAATTCCTGACCGCCGGCGGGCGGGTCCTGGGTGTTACCGCTGTTGATGAGAACATCGAGGGGGCGATCCATAAGGCGTACGAAGCGATGGAACTGGTACGGTTCGAGGGCAAGCAATTCCGCAGCGACATCGCCATGAAAGCAATCAACAAGAGGCTGCGACTGTCAGGGTAAGAGGAACAAATGAGTACACCAAAGGTATTAATTATAGTCGGATCGAAATCTGATCTGGAGGTGATAGGCAAGGCGGTTGAGGTGCTCCAGCGGCTGCAAATCGAGGTCTCGTTGGAAGTCTCTTCGGCGCACCGCCAACCGGAACGAACCAGAGAACTGGCGCAGACAGCCCGGCAGAAAGGGTACGGTGTAGTAATCTGCGGCGCTGGCTTGTCAGCCGCACTCCCAGGTGTCGTTGCCTCGTATACATCGCTGCCGGTGCTGGGAGTACCGCTGGCGGTCTCAGAGTTGGGTGGCCTTGATGCCCTGCTGGCGATTTCGCAGATGCCGAGAGGCATACCGGTCGGTTGCCTGGCACTCGGCGGTCACGGTGCTGTCAATGCCGCTTTGCTGGCCGCCAGAATTATCGCCGTAACCGATAAAGGAGTGCAGCAGCGTCTCGAAGAATATCGAAAGCAAGCGGAACAATCATAACGCATGAAAGGAAGGAAGATGAGACTGAAAATCATTGGCACTATACTGTTGAGCCTGGCGCTGGTCGTTGCTGCCATAGCGCAGGATAATGACGCCAAAGAGAAATTCAATGAGGGGATAACCGCCAAGCAGACGGGCAAGCTGGTGGCGGCGGAGAAGGCGTTTACCGCGGCCATCAAGCTTCATGCTGAATATGCCAGCGCCTACCTGGAGCTGGGAACGGTACAGTTCAGCCTCAAGAAATATACCGAGGCGCTGAAATCTTTCCAGAAGGTCGTTGAGCTGGAACCGAACAACTACAGCGCCTGGTACAATCTGGGTATGACTCAGATGAAAACCAAACAGTACAAATCATCCAAGACCTCACTGGAAAAAGCGCTCAAGCTCAAACCGGACTACCTGGAAGCACAAAAAGGCATGGCGCAACTTTATTACACGACCGACCAGTGGGCAAAGGCGGTCGAGACTTACGAGATTTACACCAAGCGCAATGTGAACGATGCCAAGGCCTTCTTTTTCCTGGCGAAGAGCTACAAGGCTCTGGGCGAACTGGACACGGCCGAGCAGACTTATCTAAAGGCAATCAAGGTTGATTCGAGTCTCGCGATAGCGCATTTTAACCTCGGCAATCTCCTTAGGGATCAGGAAAAATTCAACGGCGCGGTGAAAGCATATAAAGGCGCCATCAAGGCTGATTCTAAAATGTACAAGGCCTACTATAATCTGGCAGTTGCCTATCAGGGTGCCAACACGCTGGAAGAAGCGGTGACGGCTTATAAGGACTTCATCAAGCGCGCTACCGGCAAGAAGCACATGTCCGGGTTAGTAAGGACCGCCAAAAAAATTGTCCCGCAAATCGAGGATCACTTGGAGCAGCAGGAATAGATAGCCTTTATCTTCCGCGGGTCGACGATTTCGTGTTTCATCTCGATCATCGTCACCCGGCATCAGACGAATGACCTTCCAATTTTAGTTGAAGAGGATTTCGACATCAGAGATAATTGCCAATGAAAGCAGCCGCATCGATACTTGACCTGATCGGCAATACTCCCATCATCAAGCTTCCGCAGTCTATCACAGATTCCGCCGCTAATCTCTACTGCAAGCTGGAGTTTCTCAATCCGAGTGGTTCCGTTAAGGATCGCATGGCCAAGCATATCATCCTCAAGGAGCAGGAGCGGGGCACTATCAAGCCGGGAGATACCATCTGCGATAATACCTCTGGCAACGCCGGTATCTCGGTGGCTATGGTCGCTGCGGTGGCCGGTTACAAATCGGTTTTCACCACGCCGCAGAAAACATCACAGGAGAAGGTCGATCTGATCAAGTCCTTTGGCGCCGAGGTAATCATTACACCGACCGAGGTAACGGCTGATGACCCGCGCCACTGCTACCAAGTGGCAAAAAAGCTCGCCGCCGACAGGGGTTACTACTGGCTTAACCAATATGACAATCCCCTTAACCCGGAGGCACATTACGAGGTGACCGGCCCGGAGATCTGGGAGCAGACTGAAGGTAAACTCACCCACTTTGTGATGGGTATTGGCACCGGCGGTACGATTTCAGGCGTGGCCAAATACCTCAAGGAGAAGAACTCTGCTATCGAGGTGATCGGTGTTGATCCGGTGGGATCACTGTTCGAGGCGATAGTCGCGAAGCGGCCGCTGCCGGAGCCGCAATTATACATCGTCGAGGGCATCGGTACTGACAGACTAGTCAACGCGTTCTGGCCTCAATACGTCGACCAGGTCATCCAGGTCAGTGACAACGACTCCTTCTTAGCGGCACGTTTTCTGGCGAGAACCTGCGGCTTGTCGGTCGGCGGCTCCACCGGTACCCTATTTCATGCCGTCAGGCAGATCTGTCGGGAACTTGACGAAAGTGCTTACGTGCTCTTTCTCGCCTGCGATACCGGTATCCGTTACATCACCAAGTATTTCTCCAATCGCTGGATGGAAGAACACAATTTCCGACTGGAAGAAACAGACTTATCCGGAAAATGAAGCGGTAGAGGTCAGCC
>JAGLUH010000579.1 GCA_023134875.1 Candidatus Zixiibacteriota bacterium | reverse complement strand
AGAGCTAATGTAATAACTTCATTAGTGCCGCCTGGCAAGGGGTTGGCAGGAGTGGCCCAGAGCACATTGGACATAGAGGAAGGAAAACGAACGATTGCCGGCCTGGAAGAGGTGTTGCATGACTGTGGACTCAGGGCAGCGACTGTATCAGAATACCAGGGCTGGATCGATAAACGGCAAGAGAATGTATAGATGCTTGTCGCAGTAATTGGAGGTAAAGTTCAGGGTATCGAAGCCTGCTACCTGGCAAAAAAAGCAGGCTGGCAGGTCAGGCTGATAGATAAGAGAGCTGTTGTTCCGGCAAAGGGACTGTGTGACTCCTTCATTCAAATGGACGTGCTGCGTGATAAAACCATGCAGCGAGCGTTGGGTGACGCAGACCTCATACTGCCGGCCCTTGAAGATGATCCGGCTCTGGAAAGAATCAGCCGCTGGGCGGGGAAAGAGGGCATACCATGTGCGTTTGATATTGACGCGTATCGGGTGTCCTCGTCCAAGTCAGCTTCCAACCGGCTGTTTCAGGAACTGGACCTGCCCATACCCGGGCTTTGGCCGGAGAGCAGGTTTCCGGTTATTCTTAAACCCGACAGAGGCAGCGGCAGCAGAGGGATACAGATCTTTAAGGATGTGTCCGATCTAAGCAAAAGATTCGCAGTTCCCGGGACATTCGCAGTTCCCGGGATGATGGATGGTTTGATTATACAGGAGTTTGTAAGAGGTAACTCCTATTCTCTTGAAGTGTTCGGTTTTCCAGGAAGCTACCAGCCATTACAGGTCACAGACCTCTATATGGACGAGGTTTTTAGTTGTAAGAGGGTTGCGGCTCCTACAGAACTTAGTTCGGCGATGAGAGAAGAGTTTGCGAACATGTCTGTTTCGATGGCCGAAGCCGTGGGATTGAAAGGTTTGATGGATGTGGAGGTTATTCAGAATGAAGGGTGTTTAAAAATACTGGAGATTGATGCCCGGCTTCCGAGCCAGACCCCCATAACAGTTTTTTGGTCCACGGGTCTGAATATGGTTGAGCTGTTGGGAAAGCTATTTACTAACCCCTGTGGTAAATTGTCTTTCCCTGAGCTTATTACAGATATTGCCCTGGGTGTAGTGATCGAACATATTACTGTTACTGAGAAGGGGCTTGAGATTGCCGGAGAGCATATTTTGGCCAGGCAGGAATCTTTGTGGCTTCATGAGGATTTTTTCGGTGCCGATGAGGCAATCACCAATTATTCCCCTGACAGAAAGCAGTGGGCGGCCACCCTTATCAACACAGGAGCAAGCAGAGAGGATGCCTGGGAGCGCAGAAACAGGGTCATTAGAGCAATTATGCAGGAACATGATTTAACACTATACTCAGACCCGGAGCCCATTTTATGACCCGACTTACCAAAGCGGATGTTATTAACATATCCGCAGAACTCGGCACTTATGATAAAGAGTTACTTAAAAAAACCGGATGCACATTGTTGGGGATTGCCTGCAAAGCAGCCTGGGTTGATGAAATAGGGGTTGCCAATGCAGTGAGCAGCCTCACGGCCTGCGTCGTGCCCATGGATTGTGGGCAGGGCACAATTGAAGGCTTCTGTGATGCCGTACAACAAAT
>JAGLUH010000578.1 GCA_023134875.1 Candidatus Zixiibacteriota bacterium | reverse complement strand
CAAGTGAATTGCAACAGATATACCTAGAAGCCTTTTCAGTTGAAGAAATAATTCCTTTGAATAAAAGATCTAATTCATGATTGGAATAACCAAAAACACCCTTGGCTGGTTTGAGTCCCTGTGCTGGCAGACCGCTTTTGGTCCCGATATCAGCTCTGATAGCCCAACCTTTGAGTGCAAGGATTGCGATCAGGTCATCTTACTTGCGAGACTTCAAAGCGCACTTAAAAGCATCAACACAAACATCTCACCGGATGTCATTGATGAGGCTGTCTGGAAGATCACACTGGTTGAGCAGCTTAGCTTGATCGGTAACAACAGACGTTTTCATTGGATGCTTACAGATGGCGTGGATGTTGAAGTTATTTCTGAAGATGAATCTTGCAGTATGAGTCATATTGAGGAGACCATTGTATGAGCATGGGCATAGAACAAGTTGCCAAACTTGCACAGAAGTACATTGAGGATCGCCCAGTGGTCATCCTTGGTTGCGGGGCATCCATTCCTCATGGGCTTCCTTCTATGTCCGGTCTGGCGGAGGCGCTTCTTGACAGGATTAGTCTTGATGACGACTCATGGGTGACATTTAAGGCAAAATTGGAAGAGACGAAAGACTTGGAGAAGGCGCTTCATGACGTTGAAATAAGCAAGTCGGTTCTAAAGCGAATCGTTGAAGAGACATGGGAAATCACAGCCGAGAAGGATATTGATATTTACAACCGGCTTCTTACGGACCCCAAGCCGCTCGTTTTGAGTCGTCTTTTTCAGTTCCTGCTTCGTACTGCTAATCCGCAGATATTTGTCGTGACTACGAATTATGATCGGCTTGCAGAATATGCAGCAAATATGGCAAACGCAGAGGTTTTTACAGGCTTTACTGCTGGCTGGATGCAGAGATTTGTTTCCGAAGGTTTCCCTACCTTCAGGTCGCGTGGGAATACGGGATATGAAGGAGAAATTCATGTGATGAAAGTGCATGGTTCACTAGACTGGTTTCTCGGTCCTGCAAATGAACCGATTGCTGTGCCGCTTGCGCGTGAGGTGTTAAAAGATTTTCAGCCTCTGATCGTGACGCCAGGAATCACGAAATACCGAGAAGTCCACAGGGATCCCTTTCGCACGATACTGTCAAAATCTGACATGGTATTGAAGAACGCTAGGTGCTTTCTTTGCATCGGCTTCGGGTTCAATGATGAACATGTCCAGCCGATCTTGATCAATCGTGTTCGTCGCAATAACATCCCTGTAATCATCGTAACCAAAAAGCTTACTTCTGCAGCGCGGAAAGCGTTTCTGGATAAGCCACCCGCGAAGTTCTTTATTGTTGAGAAGAATGAAAATGGAACAACCATCTACTGTCCCGAATGCCCATCAGGTCAGCAGATTGAAGACCGGGAGCTATGGTCATTGCCGGGATTCATAGGACTGTTACTTGGTGAAGAAGGAGAAATGTAATGACAGTGTTTGACTACAAGAAAGAAGAAGCAATCGGCACCGTTTACAGTGTGGACACTGGTACTGTTATCGTCTCTGTCTCCGATGTGGAGCATCTGCGAAGCTTACAGGTCAACCATCTCGTCGCGTTGAGAAGTTCAAAGGTTGGCCAGCACCTTGTTGGTCTAATCGACAAAATCACGCGAAAGACTCTGGGTGAGTCTATAGAAGAGGGTTCTGAGGAAGACATGCTTGAGGGCATAACCATAATTGAGAATGTCATTCGAGTTACATTGATCGGCACCTTGATTGATGTGGTTGGTTCGACCCCGAATGTATTCCGTCGGACACTAGAAACCGTACCAGAAATCGACGCTGACTGCTTCGTTCTAGAAGGCGAGCGTCTAACGAAATTTATGAAGTCCATTTCTAAATCTGTACAGGAAGGAAAGCACCCATTGTCACTTGGGACATACACTATCGACGAAGATGCGGAAGCGTGGCTCGATGGTAACAAATTCTTTCAGCGTCATGCAGTCATCGTTGGCAGTACGGGCTCGGGGAAGTCATGGGCCGTCGCACGTATCCTTGAGCAAGTAGCAGAGCTTCCCAATGCAAACGCTATCCTTTTCGACATCCACGGGGAGTATGCTCCTATTCAAGGTGATGGCATTCAGCACTTGCGAATCGCTGGTCCCGGAGATTTGAACGGCTTAAAGAACCTTGATGATGGAATAGTTTTTTTGCCTTATTGGCTGCTGACATATGAGGAGATGCTTGCGTTACTGCTCGATCGTAGTGACCAGAACGCGCCGAATCAGGCCATGGTTTTTGCCCGCGAGGTTACAACAGCCAAGCGCACAAAACTGGAACAAGACAACAAGACAGCGATTCTTGCCAATTTCACAGTTGACAGCCCCGTTCCATATGTTCTCGATTCCGTGATGGAAAGGCTCACATTCTTGAATGAAGAGAGGGTTGAGGGTGCAAGATCAGGTACTACCAAAGCTGGTGATTTCAACGGCAAACTTTCTCGCTTCATACAACGTCTCGATGCAAAGCGGAAAGATCGTCGCTTAACGTTCCTTTTCGGTGCGTCTGAGTGCTCCATGGAATATGATTGGATGCCTGCGTTATGTACAAGACTTCTCGCCAGTACAAGACAGCAGGACAACGGTGGAGTGAAGATTATCGATTTCTCGGAAGTTCCATCTGATATCCTTCCGCTAATAATCGGTTTGGTTGCACGTATTGTGTTTTCGGTTCAGCAATGGACGCCGAAAGAGAAAAGACATCCTATCGGACTTGTGTGCGATGAGGCTCATCTTTACATTCCCGCACGAACCGAATCCAGTGCTGTAAGCGAGGCAGCGGTACATATATTTGAACGCATTGCCAAGGAAGGGCGGAAATACGGAGTCGGACTTGTGATTGTCAGTCAGCGACCTTCTGAAGTGAATCGAACCGTTCTTAGTCAGTGCAATAACTATATAGCAATGCGTCTTACAAATGCGGATGACCAAGGGGTTGTCCGGCGTCTACTTCCTGATAGTCTTGGAGGGTTCTCTGACCTTCTACCGATTCTGGATGTTGGTGAGGCCTTAGTGGTTGGTGATTCTTCAATGCTCCCGACCAGAATTCGATTCGCAAAACCAACCACGGAACCCGCAAGTGCTACAATTGAGTTCTGGGATGAATGGTCTAAGGAGAAAGTTGCAGAGAGCATTACAGATGCGGTTGAGTACATGAGAAGACAGTCGAAGGTATAGAGAACCTGTATGCAGAGTTTTTCAGAGTCAGATATTGAGAATGTGGCACTCGAATGGCTAGAAAGCTTGGGATATACCATTTTGTTTGGTCCGGCAATCAGCCCCGGTGAACCAGGAGCGGAGCGCAAGAATTACGACCAGGTCATCTTGCAGGGAAGGTTACAAACTGCGCTTGAAAGCATAAATCCGAACACGCCGACCGATGCCATTAGCGAGGCAGTCCGGAAAATCACACGTACCGATTCTCCCAGCTTGATCGAGAATAACCGTCGATTTCATCGGATGCTTACAGATGGCGTGGATATTTCATACATGCAGAACGACCGAGAGGTTCACGACAAAGTATGGTTGCTGGATCTTGAGGATCTTTCGAACAACGATTGGCTTGCCATCAATCAATTCACGATCATTGAAGACCGCAGGAATAGGAGACCGGATGTCGTGGTTTTTATCAATGGTCTACCCCTGGGTGTGATCGAGCTCAAGAATCCTGCGGATGAGAAGGCCACCATCCGCCGCGCCTTCAACCAGCTTCAGACCTACAAGACTGACATACCCGAGCTATTCATCTATAACGAGTTGTTTATCATTTCCGATGGTCTGGAGGCTCGCAGTGGAACGCTCACGAGCGGCTGGGACCGGTTCATGCCGTGGCGCACCATAG
>JAGLUH010000577.1 GCA_023134875.1 Candidatus Zixiibacteriota bacterium | reverse complement strand
CCCATTCCCAACCACTTTTGAGACAGCCTCGGGAGACCTGCCACGCACAAAGTTTCATCGTTGACTCAAGCCTTTTTCCATTAGTAATAGTCAAGTGGACAGGCCGCTTGACCCGCTACGTTGCAGCCAACTTCAAGTCGCTGGAAAATAAGGACGCTTATGCTTTTTGTCAAGAAGGGTGCGAAGACTAACCAGATTGGCTTACCTGCAAGAGACTCGCGGGAAACCATCCGGTAAAGAGCCTTCACTACGGCGCAGGAGATCAAGGAAGCCCATCAGGATACGCGCAGTTACGCCCCAGATCAGGTGCTTGCCGTAATCGAAGAAGTAAACGGTGATGGCGCGTCCACGGAATTCGTGCTGCTCGCTGCGCCGGTTCTTTTCGTCAAGGAAGAAGGAAAGGGGTACCTCCAGCAGTTCGGCGATCTCCTTCCGGCTATGATTGTACTGATAGGGATGAGGTATGATACCAACATAGGGGGTGATGATAAAATCGGTAACCGAGATCAACTGGTCAAGTTCACCCAGCACATCGATATCATCGGGGTTGATTCCCACCTCCTCACTCGTTTCGCGCAGCGCCGTTGCCAGCATGTTCTTATCACCATCCTCATGCACGCCGCCGGGGAAGGAGACCTGTCCCTTATGGGTCTCGACCTTGTCAGTGCGCACCGTCAACAGCACGTGCAACTCGCCATTCTTGACCAAAAGCGGGATTAAGACCGCCGCCGGAATAACATGTTCTTCCGACCAGGCCTGCGGTTGGTGGGCTTTTAGTATCTTGCTGATGCACCGTTTCAATTTATCCATCTTCAGCCGATTCTCTTTTTAGAAAAGCAAGGTTGCGTCTTAAGCCATCATAGCCGGTACGTTTGACCACGGAACCCTGGAACAATTCCTCAAACTGAACCTCTGTCATCTCCCGCCACTGGTTTGCCGTCATTCTTAGCAGTTCCGGTCGCGGTGCAAACTGCGGCTCCTGGTGCGGTATCGCCTGCTGGTTGAAGGGGCAGACCTCCTGGCAGATATCGCAGCCGAACAGCCAGTTACCCAGCCTGCCGGCCAGTTCGGGCGGGATATCTCCTTTCGACTCGATGGTAACATACGAAATACACCGTCGGGCATCAATAACATATGGTTCAACAATGGCGCCGGTGGGACAGGCGTCGATACAGAGCCGACAGTCGGCGCAGAAATCGCCAATCGGGCTGTCATATTCCAGTTCCAGGTCAAGCAGCAGTTCCGAGAGGAAGAAGAAGCTGCCCTGTTGGCGGTTAATTAGAGTAGCGTTTTTCCCCAGCCAGCCAAGACCGGATCGGGCTGCCCAGGCTCGCTCCAGGATAGGAGCGCTGTCGACAAACGCCCGACCTGACACATCGCCGATCTCGTTTCGGATATGGTCAAGGAGCAGTGCCAGTTTTTTCTTTAGCACGCGGTGGTAATCTTTGCCATAGGCATAGAGCGACACGCGGGGCGCCCTATGATTCTGCGGCTTCAGATTTGTATAGTAGTTATACA
>JAGLUH010000576.1 GCA_023134875.1 Candidatus Zixiibacteriota bacterium | reverse complement strand
CCAAACTTGGCCTCGAATGTTCCTACGTACATCTTCACATCGGCGCCCTGATATGATGACGGATAGGCGTTATCCGGATTGCCAAAGAAGACATATGCAGCTCCCTTATAGTTACCATCATCGAAATCCGGGGCACCAACCACAAAATCGCTCAGACCATCTCCGTTGATATCGCCAGGCGCCTTGACCTTAAACGATTGGCCGAGAATCGTGTACTCCTTCAAGTTGTGCAGCGGCATATTCGGCTTCAGGAGAAGCTCGCCGTTCTCATTGGAGAGCACGGTATGCGCGACGGGATTGCCATCCAGCGTAAGTTCTATATCCGACTCGAGCTCGCCCTCGTAGATTACCTTGATCTTGGCATGTCTGCTGATCCGCTTGGAATCCACGCCAACCTCCTCGAGGCTGGGCAGCACGAACTTCACATCCGTGATGGCGACTCCTGCACCTTCACCAACAGTTGGTTCGCCAAGACTCACCCCGGGAACCTCACCGGCAGGTGACTCCATATCTCCCAAATCGGCCGGTTCCAGCTGGGCTCCCTTTTTGCAACCGGTATTCACCAAAAGCCCCAGCAGTATCACCGACGCGATCACCAGCATGTATCTCGCTATCTTCATGTTATCCTCCTTATTATACCAGTGTAAATAATATCAACCCCGTTACACCTTCGAGGTGGAACGGGTTATACGAATGAGGAGCATCAGTGCCATGCCTGCGATGAGAGTAGTGATCGTGAGTCCGATGGTGCTCAAGGTCACGCGCGTACCGGCCATGAGACTGCACCATCCACCACCAAACGGCGACACGAAGGCCCTTTGCTTTTCCACGCCTGTGCTGCTCTCGAGATCGGCATCGCTCTCACCAATTTGATGTATGTCCCCCATGTATATCGTGGGACCATCCCCAAGCTGGACAGGATCTCCCAGCTGGAAGCAATAGCTTGGTTTGATATTAGCGGGATCAAATTTTAATGCGCAAAATGGATATTCAATGGACCTTCCCAACCGATAGACCGCATAGCGATATTCAAACTTGAAGAGAAAATCCTTTGTTGGGTCAAAATCAAATGAGATAGTCATAGGTGAGCCCATCGTGCCGATAACAACAGGAATAGGTTCAACATGATAGGAGCTGCCAAAATCCGCCCAGAAGAGAACTGTCATACCCTCGATGATATCCTTCGGCGATTGTCGCACTTCCGCCCGTGCATTTTGCAGGGCGGTACCCGTCAGCGTAGGATCGAGATTCTCATAAGCCACATCAAGCATTTCAGCGCCGACTTCTTCGGGAAATACGCCAACAACGGGAGGATTGCCGGCGGCGCCTGGCAGATCGATGATGATTTTATAATTTCCTGGTGATGTTTGCTTCACCTCTGTATTTGTCTCCCTTTCCGAGAGAAAGAATGTACAAGGCGGTGATTCCACGTCAGAGATGTCATCGATGATAATAAATTCCAATGCAAGCAAGCCGGCTGTTGAAAATGGTGATGGGATATCGACGAATATCCAAGGTTCTACAACACCGCCCATGCGTGTAATATTGGTAACACGAATCTTTGCGGCGGACAGATCAATATTGTAGTTGGGGCCCACTTGTTGGACTGAAAAATCGGAAGCATTTTGGGTGCTGTTAAGCATTCCGGCACATATGAAATGATTGGTGCCGTCGATTTCAAAGGGTACGCATGCCCAGGGTGACCCCTGGTTGAATATCGTCGCTGCCCTGGCAGTAGACGCCAGCATCGTTATGGAAACGACGACGGCGACCAAAAAGACAAGCAGTTTCCTCATATATTCCTCCAAAATCCCCCTTGATCTTTTCCTAGCGCTTTCTTGATCTGGCAAACAACAATGGCGTTAGAACACCGAATAAAAGCATGAGGAATATCATAATGACGCCAGTGTCGGCAGAGGTTTCGGCCATGAGGCTGCACCATCCACCACCATACACCAGTCTGTCGGCATCCGCCTGCGCCGGCCGTGCCACTGTCACCTCTTCCTCCCTAACGATGCCCGGACCAGATGGAACAGAGGGAGCAGAAGGAACAAAGGGAGCAACGACCTCACTCTCGTCAGGTTCGGGTTCGGGTTCATGACCCGTAAACATAGCGATAAAATCCGGCGACACAGGTAAAACAATACCCTCACAAAAGAAAGGCTTGCTCCCGGAGAAGCTCATCTGACAGAAATCCATTTCGGGTGAATTGCCCAAATTGAAACTTTCGAGCTCGTAATTGAACCGCAATATCTTATCGCCAGACATCTTCCTGTTGAATAACAACGTTCCCCCGGATTGATATTCTACAGGTGTGTCTTGATAAGTGAAAGCCCCATCTTCACCGGCAAGCAACGATATATTCATCTCCTGCATAGCATTGACATGTGCAGTGGTTGTCATTTTGTCGTTCACAGATTCTACGAAGTCCTGCACGTAGCCCGGCATAATGTCGTCTACAGGCTGGTTGCTAACACTGACGTTATATGTTCCGCCCTCCCCATTTACCACATCCGTTCCGAGGACCTTCTGGTCAGCCCAGATGAACTTGCAGATTGGCGAAAGAAACATACATGAAACACTATACACGATAAATTCGATCCGGCGTCCACCCGCGTATTGACTTGCTTCCTCAAGCGTCGTCTCCGCTATGAGCCAATCCTCCTTCTCAGCTTTCTCAGCAGCTGAAAAAATCTTTTCCTTGATATGCACGGATCCAAGACTTTGGTAGCCACCACCTGACTTAAGGACAGCAAGTACGAAATGACCTTGTTCCGGATGACGGTATTCATTGAATTTTCCGACGCACGCAACGCGCTGTGTATCACCATCCTTATAAGGCATGAAGACCCAAGGTTCATCCGAGAATGGTGAAACGGGAACGGGATCGGATTCCACACCATCGAATTCAAAGACAAATGAGGAATATCGTAATTCATCGAGCGGCAAATTAATTCCCTTGAACTCAACAACGTTGTGTCCATGCGTACTACGACCCCAGTAGTTAACCTTGTTGCTTTGTCCTATCGTAATATCCGTAGATGTACCATCCCATTTAATCCACTTCACTTTTATTCGGTTTACACTGCTTTCATGAACTGTGATGGGGGCATGGATCCAACGCACCACGATGTTGACCAGGTCACCATCACCCGGAGATATTTTAATTACCTTCGGTACGGGAGCCTGGGGCAACCCGCCGCATGCTGCCTGTGGCATCATCATGAGAATCACGGCACACATAAGTGATATGCAGGCGATCTTCTTCACAGCACCTCCTCGCAGTCCGATGCTGTCAGGCCAAAACTCACTGTTATTATCAAAATGAGAATTTTTCGCAGCGAGGTGTCAAAATACGTGTTCTTGAGACTGCGCATTAATACCTCCTAATATTTTTCCGCCTCACCCTGACTGCGGCCAGCGGCACAAGCATTGCACCGAGAAGGATGATCAGCATCCCCATACCAGAAGCGGTTGCATCGGTAATCAGCGAGCAATGTCCTGTAGCTCTTGCCGGAATGCTGGGTAAATCCGTATCCACCCCTTCCGCCACCTCTGCGCCAGCCACAACTCCTACATCGGCCTCGACTTC
>JAGLUH010000575.1 GCA_023134875.1 Candidatus Zixiibacteriota bacterium | reverse complement strand
GTGTTCCGGGACCCCTGACAATTACGTCAAGGTGTACAACAATTACGTAGACATCCATGAGGGGCCGAACCTGGAAGTCCCGCTGGGGAACGTTCAGGTGCTGCGGATGCGATACGGGAACAAGTACATTCATGTATACGACAATACTTTCATCGGAACCGGCAGCACAAATCACGGTTCAAGCTACGGCAGCAAGACGGCTGTCTTCAGATTGACAGCCACGAATGTGGAAGGTCATGACCCCGACCACGGTATGATTATCGAAAGAAACGTGTTTCGAGCCAAGGCTCTCAGCTCCGATGTCAATGCCCAAGCCGTTGTTTTCGAGAGTTTCCCCAACGTGGGAAACATCTATTGGCACAACCGGTTTGAAAGCTCAGGCACAATCGTCGCCTTCGGTGAGACCAACTATGGAGCAGACGGTATTATGCTTATTGGCGACACTCTGGTGCGACTTTCCCCCAGCTACGATCCCAAAACGGTGGTAGTGGGATGGCAAAACTGGTTCAGCGCCAGCGACGACACGCTCCGCGATTGTGTCTATCTCGGCGGCGCCTCCGACGCAGATATTGTCTTCGCAGAAGATCGCTCCGACTACCGCCTGGAAAAGATCATAACGGTGCAGGTAATCGGAAATAACGCTCTTCCCGTCCGGCAGGCAGCCGTCTCCGTCGTCAACAATTACGGTCGCACGGTGTTGAACGGAACGACCAACAGCTTCGGGATCGTCACCGGGCCGGTGACCTACCACTGGGAACAGCATACCGGTTCCGACTCCACAGACTATAACGATTTTACGGTTAAGGCCAAAAAGGGTAGCGACAGCACCATCCTTTCGTTCACGGTGGATGCTTCTTCCACCTCCTCGAGTCTTGTCCTGGCCAATACCCCCGGTGAGGAACCACAGACCGATACCACGCCTCCCGGTGCCGTCAACGGTCTGAACGCCACGCCCGGCGTGAACCATGGTGAGATCAACCTGTCATGGACGGCCCCCGGCGACGATGGTTACACCGGCACCGCCGATCGTTATGTCATCAAATACTCGATCAGTATCATTACCGAGGCGAACTGGTCATCGGCAACGATTGTCCCGAACCCCCCTTCACCAGCAGCCGCAGGCAGCCCCGAAAACTTCACCATTGACGGCCTCAGCGAAGGATACACTTACTATGTTGCTATAAAAACATACGATGAGGAAGACAACGTCTCTGACCTTTCCAATGTCCCCCAGACGTATGCCACCGGTATCATGACTCCAACCCCAATGGGGACGGCGGTCGACTCGGTGAACGGTTCGGTGACCGTGACTTGTGAGCAGGTGACAACCTATTATTCCCTGTCTTATCAGTTCGCTTTAGACACGATAGTCACCTTTCCGACCCCGCGCCTTAAGACAGGATCAACTACCGGTTCAACGGCGTGGTCGATATTCGACCAGCTTGTCGGCGATGAGACCTATTATTGGCGCTGCCGCGCCGTCGCCGGTGACATAAGTGACTCCAGCGCTTGGTCGTCTATTCAAACGTTCGATTTCAGTAACAATACCCCGGGCGCACCCGGGCATGTCTCGCCTCCCAAGGGAGATACGACTACGGCTGATCCAATTGTGCTCGTGGTTAACAACGCCTTTGACGCCGATGGGGATCCGCTTACTTACGACTTCTGGATCAGCGACGATTCGATCTTTGTCAGGGCGCTTGATTCGGTAATGGATATCACCGAAGGGACTGATCAAACAAGCGCTGTGTTCAGCAGCTTATCTCCGCAGGATGTTCAAAGATACTGGTGGCGGTGCCGGGCGAACGACGGCACCACCTCCAGCGACAAAACAACGCCAACCTGGTTTGTCTATACCCACTTGTCGACCGGAGAGGACGACTACATGGCGTCCCCGACTGGGCCGCAAAATGGCGCGGTGGTGCTTACCGACCAGCCGGTATTAACGGCTTCAAATATAGCTGCCTCCAGCCAAAACTATTACTCCTTTGAGGTCGCTTTAGACTCCGGCT
>JAGLUH010000574.1 GCA_023134875.1 Candidatus Zixiibacteriota bacterium | reverse complement strand
GTGGGCAGGGTGCCCGAAGCTCAGTTTACACAGAAGTCTTCTGACACTAATACAGCGCGTACGGATGTGGAGTCCCAGCATGCCGTCGGGGGAGGGGGTAGGTAGTGGATGAGGATCGTTCTTTGCCTGATGGGGTATTTCGGATTGGGCGCGGAGCAATTTTCGACCAATCGACCCGGCATGAAGCACAATTCGACTTTTGTGCGTGTTTTTCGACCGAATTCGTATATATTGTTTTTCGACATTGCCTGTCCTTTTCAGGCGCATTTCGACCCAAGTGAAGGTTTTTCGACCGATGACACTGAAACTTGATACGCCACTGATCTTCCAGGATCGTCTGGTCCCGAAGGGAGCGAGGCTTGCCGGCTGGGCGGCACTCGTCCACGGCCTGGGGCTTCAAGTCCCGGTCAGAGAGCCAAGTGCCGTCGCCGAAGGGCACATCAAAGGCAGTCAGCGCAGCGAGGACAGCTGGACAGTTTTCGACAAAAGATACTGGCCTGGCGAGAGCATCACCGACCACCTGAGCTTCGCACTCCGCCACGAACCAATAGACCTTCTAATCCTCAAGCGCCTTTTCGCCGGTGTCTCGCCAGACGAATTCGTTGCATTTGTAAGGGAGGCTCCGACCGGTACGATCACCCGCCGCGCTTGGTTCTTCTACGAATGGTTGACGGGGACAACACTCAACATCGAGGATGCGCCGAAGGTCACTGCGGTCGATGCGCTTGATCCCAACAAGTACTTCACCGGCAAATCGCGCCTTTCAAAGAGACATCGGGTTCGTGATAACCTGCTAGGTACCGGCGACTACTGTCCGATCATTCGCCGCACAAGGACTCTGGAAGCTGCCCTCAGCAACGGCTTGGCTACCAAAGCTGCCGAGATCGTCGGCCGTACCGGGGCCCACTTAGTCGCTCGAGCCGCCAGTTTTATGCTACTCGCCGATAGCCGTGCGAGCTTTGAGATCGAGGGGGAACGCCCACCGCGCAGCCGCGTTGAGCGATGGGGTCGAGCGATCCTCCAGGCGGGCAAGAACTCGCTCTCACTCGATGAACTGAACCGACTGCACAGCGTCCTGATCCAAGACACGCGCTTCGTTCACTCCGGATTGCGTCCTGATGGTGTCTTCATCGGCGAGCATGACAATATCGGGATCCCGCTACCTGAATTCATCGGTGCGCGGTCAGACGATCTGACTATCCTTCTACCTGGCATGATCACCGCAAACGACCGGATGATCGAGAGTGAAGTCGATCCGGTCCTGCAAGCAACAGCTACTGCCTTCGGTTTCGTCTATGTCCATCCCTACCAGGATGGGAATGGTCGGCTTCACAGGTGCCTGATTCACCATGTCCTTGCCGAGCGGGGTTTCACGCCTGAAGGAATGGTCTTCCCTGTCTCTTCGGTCATGCTTGACCGAATAGTGCAGTACCGCAAGACGCTGCAGGGCCACTCCGGCCCGCTGATGGAATTTATTGAATGGCGACCTACACAGAACGGCAATGTCGAGGTCTTGAATGATACAGCTGACCTTTACCGCTACTTCGACTGCACGGACGAGGCGGAGTTCCTTTACGCATGCGTTGCCCGCACAGTCGAACACGACTTGCCGCAGGAAATCGACTTCTTGCGCCGGCAGGATGAAGCAGAGCGGCGAATAATGGATATGGTCGAGATGCCAGACCGGATGGTACAGAACCTCATTATGTTCATGCATCAGAACGGAGGCACAATCCCAAAGAGGCGCAGAAAGAAGGAGTACGCGGCACTCACGGACGAAGAAGCAAGACGTATCGAAGAAATCTACGGAGAAGTCTTCGGCGGCAGTCATGTGTAACGGGGAATAAAGATCACGCTCATCCCGCCGCTGGCGATTTCTAAGAGTGCTTTTGATATGGGCACAAAACGCAGCTCGTGCTGGTGCCCCCCCGATCCTGATCCAGGCTATGGGTGGGTGGGAAAATCTCGAAATGGTCTGGCGCTGCGTGAAGGAAGCCGAGGAAGACACAGTTGCAGAAGG
>JAGLUH010000573.1 GCA_023134875.1 Candidatus Zixiibacteriota bacterium | reverse complement strand
CTCTTGATGCAAGCGTCAGCAATGGTTTGAACAACGGTTTCCTTACCAGTTGTCGCGTGAGTCTTGATAGCATGTCCCTTGCGCGCTGGAACCGCTCAGGGAAGCCCAGCATATAACAATTATTAGAAATATGTCTATAAGTCTCATCTGCGAGGAACTCTTCGAACAAGCCCAAGAGACGGTCAGCCGGCTGTGCCCGCAGCTCGAATGAATCAAATGGCAAACTGTTGTATGTTCTTAGGATGCCCGCCAGGATAGCCAGATTGGCTCTAGCTTGTGGGTTCCGCGAGACCCCAAGTAGCTTATTCACCGATTCCCGAAGATGTTGGAGGTTTATGTCGATTTGCACCTGATAGCGAAGACCGATAAGAAAATGATCTAGTGCGAAGTAGAGCCCGCCTAAAGCTGCAGCTATGTCTTCTGGTACATGTTTGGCGTAGTACAACCCCATCGGGACTATTTCCACGCCGAATTCCTCAGCAAGAGGCTGTGCTATGGCAATTCTTTGCTTCTCCGTGTCCGTCACGTCGACCACTTTCACTCTACGCTGGAGCTTTTCAGGAAGCCGTCCTACAAACGCAGCCTCAAACGCACTTGATGGAATGACGATTTCGGTGGCCGCCAATGAGACAAACTCTTCTATTAGAAATGGTACACACGATCCATCAACGACCACACCTTCACAACCCGAACCAGTCCTATATCTCCGAGCAAACAATCCGCTCTCCAGCAGAACGCGATTAAGGCGATGATCTTCATTCAAATTAAAGGCTCCTCTTCATTACGTTAGTCGTAGCGTGACTATCCAGTCCCGTAGGTCAAGCGGCTTGCCCGCTTGACTACTTCTGCTCTTCTAATTCAATCAGCACACCACCACATGCAGAGGGATGCAGGAACGCTATCTTTGCACCTGTCGCGCCGATACGAGGGGTTTCATCAATCAATCGGATACCGGCTTGGCGATATTCCTGTAACGCTTTCTTGATATCATCCACCTCAATGGCAAGATGATGCAGACCCTCACCGCGACTCTCAAGGAATTTCTGAAGGGATGTATTGCCGGCCATCGGCGCAATTAGTTCGATCCTGGTTCCTTCGCTTTGCAGGAAACATACCCTCACCTGCTGATCGGGAATTTCAATTGTGTCGTCGGCTTTAGTTCCCAGCAGTCGTGAGAATAATCCCTTCGCTTGCTCCAGATCATTGACGGCGATGGCAATATGACTGATTTTCATGATGTTTACAGCACCACCTTCTCCCGATACTCACCCCAGACTTCACGCAACACATCGGAAATCTCACCAACCGAGGCGTAGACCTCCACACAAGCCAGAATCGGCATCATGAGATTCCCCGAACCAGCAGCGCATTCCCGCAGCTTAGCCAGAGTTCGCCTGACAGCTTTATTGTCCCGTTTTGCTTTCACCTGATGGAGACGTTCGATCTGTTCATCCCGTAACGATTCTGAGACCTTCTGGATATCACCGGACGCTTTCTCCTC
>JAGLUH010000572.1 GCA_023134875.1 Candidatus Zixiibacteriota bacterium | reverse complement strand
CATGGAAGTCATAGAAGGTGTTATGGTTATTGGCATTACAGGAGACGAGGTAACCGGTGGTGTGAACGTTTGGACAGGCGTGACAGTTAGAAGCGGAGAGAAATCAATTTTCTGCGTTTGCGTCGAAACCGACGGCGGTGACCTCGGCGATGTTGCTTGAGGAACAGTCGGAGTAGCAATCTTCATATCATCAAAATTAAGGACATGCCCTTGCTGATCGGAATTTCTCCTCGTTGACAATCCAACATCCTGGCCCCTGGACTGCATAACATTTTGCTTTCTTAATAGGACACTTCCTCCAACGTTATTTGTCAGATCGCCCACAGGCGACGGGGTCGACAAGGCAAGCCTTTGATAGGATCCAGTAATCGGTGATGAAGAACCTTCTGAGCTGACTGGTGAAGAAGCCACATAAGGCGGCAGCTTTGACGGAGAATATTTCCTGGTTAGCTGCCAATATTCTCTAATCACGCCAGGATCTTGTGTCGCTTCAACTCTTGGGGCAATCGCATTAAAGAGGCGGAAATCAGCATCGTTCTTTGATAACTCTACTCCGTCAAAATAGGTGCTTCCAATTAATTCATAATTCGCAGGATCTAATGCCGTAACTCCAACAAATGCCATCCGCGTGTTTAACTGCCCCTTGCTCATCAGGTTGAAATTACTTCTGCTACTCATGAGCTGCTTCGCATCAAAAGGCGTGATCAACTCTACAAACCGTTCGTCGACCTTTCTGGCTTGTACTAAATGCGGGCTTTGTTCAATTTCCTGATCCGTATAACCATAATGTACGTGGGAAAGGCCGAAATATTGGCCACCCTGGAATTTATTATTCGTCGGAGAAAGGGCTGTCAGAATGTAGTTTTTCATCGGATGCAGCGATCGCGCCGAACTGAACATATCAACCTGTAATGGGAAGTCCGCCAGGAACTCAACTTCCCTCTGTGTTCCATCGATACTGTTGAAATAGGTATGCGATGCTTTTTTGAGCTCTTGGGATTTGACAATACGATCTCTGATCTCGTCATTCGTAATATTCTCAGCTGTTTTACCCTGGAACAATTCCTGTCTTGAGTTCTCGGACAGATAATAAGCCAACGGCCTGTCTAAACTTAATTCGCTAATAGGAATAAATTGGTTTTTGTCCTGACGGAATTCGTCCCTTGCCGCAACAACTTGTATACCTAATTCTTGCGTTCCTTTCGCCACCCCGATCATTGTCCGTGTTTTGCCTAGAAGGTCCGTTAAATTCTCCAGCTCCCGCCTTGTCTGCATTTCCCCGCCTTTTCCTGCTACACCAATAATCAATTCGGGGGCAATCGCCTTGTTTATTTGACTATTATTATCGCCCGTGAGGTACATAGCCAACTCAATCTGCGATGGAAATCTCTTTACTGTCTGAATCAGGGCCTTCTCAATGTCCCCGCTCGGGAAAACATTGGCACTGTTAATACGGAAATCACCACTGCGTCCGACTAGCAGATCCAAACTTTTCGCGCTGATAATCAGGTCTTGGGAAGGCTCAAAGCCCACCCCTTCAAACTCCCTTAGGTAGATAGGAGAAGATGCTCTTAGTCCGCTTCCAACCGGTGAGCTGGCTGTTCCTGAACACATTTCTCCTGCTG
>JAGLUH010000571.1 GCA_023134875.1 Candidatus Zixiibacteriota bacterium | reverse complement strand
GGGTCAGCAGTTCTAGTCCCTCCTCGCGGCGGTCGGAGAAAGGGTAGTCCTCCAGGAAGGCCTCCAGTTCCTTGATGGCAGCCTCGGTATCTGATTGATCGAGACCGGGGTTGCCGGGCGCAGCCTCAAGATAAGCCTTGCCGATCATGAACTGGGCATCATCAGCCAATGGAGAGCCGGGGATGCTGGTTATCAACCGCCTCAGTTCGGCTGCCGCCAGGTGGTAATCCTTCCTCATATAATAGGACATGGCAAACCAGTACTGTGTACTGTCCAGATAGCTGAGTCCGGGATGAGTGAACAGCACCTTCTGAAATTCGAGAACAGCATCATCATATTTACCGTCATCGTACTTGGCCTTGGCGAAATCATACTGCGATCTGGCATCAGGTTGAACCTTGTATTCCCGCGCGGCACAGCCAGATAGCAGCAGCAGACAACCAACTAAAAGCAATGTCCTTTTTTTCACTAATCCAACTCCTTGATTTGTCATCCCTTAGCGTGAAGCAAAAAAGAGGTAAACCAACACGCCGGTAATACCGACTATCAGTACCGGCTCCACCACTCGCTGAAACATTGACGCCGGCAATTCCGGTGAATAAAGCTCCCCGCCACTTCGCGCCTGTTTGGCCGCCCGATAAGTGAGGATGTCGCTCTGTTCAAAATCGCCGAGTGATGCCGTTTTCAGCAATCGTCCCTCTTCGCTCAGCAACCTGGCGGTAGCACTCAAGGTGCAGGTTCGTCTAATCTCTCCGCGCGAAAAGAGACTCTGATGTTCGCTCTGATAGGAAAGGTTGAAGGCGGTGATGGCGGCTTCAAGCTGCAACATCTGATTGGGCCTGCTCTCTTCCCCCAGGTAGACCTCAAAGCCCTGACCATGGAGACCTTCAGCCAGTTGCCCGTGAAGCAGCTTGTCGAGGTCGCCATCAGTTGACTTCAGCCGGATAGAACCGGCTGGCTGCAATTGAAGTTTGACAATCAGACTATCGGCCAGCGAACCTACCGCCCTGGCACAGAATTGGCGGTTGCTTTCGATGGCAGCGTCGGCTGTTTGCAGCAAAACCACCAGCAGGTAAAGAGCGATCAGCAACGATTTAGACATCAGGGTATTTCTCCAGCAGTTCCCGATACTTGCTTAGAACCTCGGCCAGGTAGCGTTTGGGTAAATCGCGATTGGCGTTGAGCCGTCGGCGCAGTTCGGTTTCGCCAAGATTGTACGCAATTACCGCCTTCCTGACATCAAGAAATTTCATCGTCAACTCAAACAGGTAAAGACTGCCCAGCCTGATATTGTAGGCCGGCTCAAAGAGCGATAACTCCCCCTGCCAGCCGAGACCGCGCCGTCGCGCTATATCGTGACCGACCGAGGGCAGCATCTGCATCAATCCCTGCGCTCCCCGATATGAGCGCTGCCCCTTAATCATGGAACTCTCGGTAAGTATAAGCGCCAGCAGCAGGCGCGGGTCATAACCGTATCGTTTCGACTCATCATAGATGACCTGGGTTAACTGCCCGATCTCGGTGTCGGTAAAACCGATCTGGAAATCCTCGATGATCTTCAAAATCTGTAGCTTCTCTTCCAGTTCCACGATCCGTTTCTGCTGATGGGTGATAACCTGTTGCTGTTCGTAGTACTGGTAGACGAAATAGACCAGCACCGTTGATTGCAGCAGATAGATAAGAAGGAAAAGTACCGACAACGGTCGGGAAATGATAATGCCGATCTTCTTCTCAAAAGCGATATCCTTCAGCATTCTTTCCCCCCATCAATAAGTTCACCAACAAAGCCTTCCGGCGTGGTAGCGGTTATCTGAACGGAGTGAAATTCGCGCCGGTCAAGATGTTGGGCCGGCACCGTGATATGAAAATCGATTTCGGGTGCGTCACAATACAACCTGCCGGTGGCCAATCCTTTCGTAGTGGAGAATGTCTCCGGCAGCATTGACAGACGACGTCCCACTAAGGAAAGATTGAAACGTTCTGCGTTTTCATTGATAAGATTCTGCACGATTTCCTGGCGGGCGTTTGCGGTTTGCGCTCGCGGTCGAGGACGGAAATCGTACGCCGCAGTTTCTTCCTCGCGGCTGTAGGTAAAAACACCGCCGCGACAGACCTTATGCTCCTCGATAAAATCGCATAACTGTTTGAAGTCACCTTCGGTTTCGCCCGGAAAACCAACAATGAAAGTCGTGCGCCAGACCGTGTCGGGCAGTTTTCCGCTGATTCGTGCCAGCAGTCGCTCCAGGTAGTCTCGATCATAACCGCGATTCATCCGTTGCAGTAATTTAGTGGAGGCATGCTGTATCGGAATCTCAAGGTAATTGCAGAACTTGTTTGAATCTTGCAGGAAATCGAGAATTTCGTCGGTGATGTTGACAGGATGCAGATAGAAGGGTCGCAGCCAGAATTTTTCCGGTCGCTGCTCGATCAGTTCCAACAAGTCGAGGGGGCGTTTGCCGATGTCGAAACCGTAGCGGGCGACATCCTGGGCAATCAGGTTCAACTCCAGTACGCCAGCTTCGAGAAGGCGGTCAATATCAGCAGCGATAGCCTCCAGGCGGCGTGAGCGGTAACGGCCGCGAATCGCGGGGATGGCGCAGTAACTACAGCCGCTGTCGCAGCCGTCGGCGATCTTGAGGTAAGCAAACGAGCGCTGCCGATGTGTCGCTGAGGCAGCGAATTCCCGATAGACAGTTGGTGACGGCGCAACAACAACCTTGTCCTCGGTGAGAATCGAGTTGATGCGGTCATACTGATCGATACCGATCATGCCGTCGATTTCGGGAATCTCCTTTACCAGGTCATCGTGATAACGCTGCGCCAGGCAGCCGGTGACCAGAAGACGTTTATGGTGCCCGTTGCTGTTTTTCAGAAGACTGAGACGAAGAATCTCCTCGATTGACTCCTGCCGGGCAGTCTCGATAAAACCACAGGTATTGATAATCAAATAGTCTGCCAAGCGAGGATCGTCGACAGATTGGAAACCGGCTTGCCGCAGGTATCCCATGATGGTATCGCCGTCGACTTCATTCTTGGGGCAGCCGAGCGAGCGGAAATATACTTTTCCCTTGTTTGTCAGGGGAGCCGAACCTCCTCCACACCCCGCGGGGGCTTGAAGCGGAAATCCTTTTTATCAAGATCGATCCCCAGTTTGAGATCGCTGAAATCGATAGTTATCTGATTCTCGTTGATATCCTTATATACGACCCGCACCACCGCATAGTTTTCAGTGCTGACATAGAGCTGCAACGACCGGACATATTGGTCATCATCTTTCGCCCGCAGATTGAGGCGGTGCATTTCCACCTCACCTTCAACCAACGTGGTGTCGAACTCGATCTCGTAGTTCTCTTTGAAGTTGAAGAGGTAGTCGGCAGGAGTGACCATGTCTCCGACCTGTGAGACCGGCTCCACAAGCACCTGCTTGTTCTCCACCGAATAGGACCAAAGAGTGTCGCCATCACAGGTGATCACCTGCTCCGGTGTCTCCAGCCGGAAGCGGTCGGGATATTCCATCAAGAGGATGCCGGCGGTCTCCTCGTCGTCGAAGAAATCACCGGTCGCCACTACCTGAATGAAATTGGCCTTAAAGCTGCCGGCACGCGCGTAGAGAGCTTCCGACTTCTCGGTAATCTCAATTGCATCAGCAGCGGCCAGGCCACCAGCCAGCAGAACAACCAGAACAATGATTCGCAGTATCATCATCGCTTGTACCTCGACAGAAGATAGTAGGTTTATTCTTTTTTATCAAGATAGGATTGATCGACCAGCACTTCGCGGGCCTTGCTGCCATCGGCGGCGCCGACAATGCCGGCGAATTCCAGTTCATCCATCAAGCGGGCGGCACGCTGATAACCGATACTGAACCGACGCTGCAGGAGAGAGACCGATCCCTGCCGGTGGCGGATGACCAGTTCGGTAGCGTCGGCCATTAAGGCATCCTGTTCTTTGCCCTCCAGAATCAGTTTCTGCTTCTCGTCGCTGAAGCTCTCAATCGGCGACGACGCGGTTGCGGCCTCGCGCAGGAAATTGACGATTCGCTCCGTCTCCTGTGAGGATATCCAGGCGCCATGAATGCGGACTGGTTCCGGCGCACCGGCGGTGAGAAAGAGCATATCGCCATTGCCTATAAGCTTCTCGGCACCATTGGCATCCAGAATGGTGCGACTGTCCACCTTGGAAGCTGCCTGAAAAGCGATCCGCGAGGAAAAATTCGCCTTGATCAGACCGGTAATGACATCAACCGAGGGGCGCTGGGTCGCCAGTATCAGGTGAATCCCCACGGCGCGCGCCATCTGCGCCAGCCGCGTGATAAGGAGTTCCACTTTGGCGGAATTGGCCGACATCATCATGTCAGCGAGTTCATCGACTATGATAACCAGATAGGGTAACCGTTCCTCCGGCGCGACCCTGGCGTTGTAATCCGACATTATCCGTACCGACTGCTGCGCCAGCTTTTTGTACCGTTCCTCCATCTCCTGGACGGTAATCGCCAGAACCTTTTCCGCCATTCGCGCCTTGCTCACAACCGGTCGCGCCAGGTAAGGAATGTCGGCGTAGACCGACAGTTCGAGGATTTTCGGGTCGACCAGAATCAGCCGCAACTCTTGAGGTGAATGTTTACAAATAAGGCTGGCGATCATGCTGTTAAGGCAGACCGACTTGCCGGAGCCGGTCGAGCCGGCGATCAGGAGATGGGGCATCCGCGCCAGGTCAGCCACCATCGGTTTGCCGGCGATATCCTTACCCAGTGCCAGGGGCAATTCATAGCCGCTTTCCTGATACTCCGGCGCTGAGAGAATCTCTTTGATATAGACCATCTGGGGCGTGCGATTGGGAATCTCCACTCCGACCGCCGCCTTGCCCGGCACCGGCGCTACGATACGGATACGCGATGCCTTGAGCGCCAAAGCCAGATCATCCGCCAGGTTGACGATTTGGTTTATTTTGATCCCGGGAGCGGGTTTGAATTCGTAGCGGGTGATTATCGGGCCGGGATAGGTTTCCATACTGCCGGCAACAACCTGGATATCGAAAGTCTCAAGGGTTTCCCTGAGGGCATTGGCGGTTTCGCGTAGTTCCTGATCGGAGACCGGCGAGGTGTGCCGGTTGGGATCATCGAGGAAAGAAATCAGGGGAAAATCGAAGGCATCAGCGGTTGCTTTCCTGTCCAAGGCGTACTCCCCACCCGGGCGTACCAGCTTCATTTTTCTGGCTTCGGTTGACGCCCGGTGGTCAGTAAGATCGGTATTCGGCGATTGCCGGTGTACTACTGTTCTTACGGGCTCGTCTTCAACCGGCTCTTCCGGCAGGGGTTCGTCTGCTTCCTCAGGAGAGTATCGCAGCCACTCTTTCAAGTTGACCAACCGGCCCTTGATACCTTTGGTCAGAGTGCGGATTGCAGATACAAACTTCAGGATATGTTGACG
>JAGLUH010000570.1 GCA_023134875.1 Candidatus Zixiibacteriota bacterium | reverse complement strand
AATATCAAACGGCAGTTTGTCACGTTTGCGATCGCTTAAGAAGATCGTTGGCTTACCTACTCCGTGTGCATAACCAATTTCATAGAATACGTTGGCGTTGTTAGGTGTAATGTCGGCGATGATCACCGATGCTTCTCGAATAGATCTTCTGATGTCTTCAATGATCTGTCCGGAGCTGTAAATGTCATCAGCTCGGACGACTTCGAAGCCGAATTCTTTACATGTTGGCTCAATGACTTCGTTGTAAAGGGAGTTATACTCGTCGGTATACTGCATCACAACGAATGCCTTGGGATTCTGTGACTCTGCCCGCAGGTTCTTTACTAATATCTCCTCGTTACCCTGGAAGAAGAACGCAATTTGACTGTTGAAGATGTTCTCTGCAGCATCGCAGACTTTTACTTCATTAACGAACAACTCGATAACCGAACCTGAAACCTTCACTTCTAGAGATATAGGCTTCTTGATGACGGGCCTGTCGTCGTACCCGCAGCCTCTCAACGGCTCGTATTTCGCGTCGACGCGCCTAGCAATTCCATAGCTGGCTCCGAGCACGTTCAGACCAACGTATAGTTCCGACGGCAAACCATGATTCAACAGAAGCTGGCAGCATGCGGTCGGTTCTGCAAGAGTGGCCTCGAATTTGATCGTACCGCTCTCAAACTGGACATTGGAGCGTGCAAAAGTAAAGGGGGGGGTCTTCAGACGCAGCGAATCTGCCGTTTCAAGAGGAATGTGTTTAACGGAATCCTCTTCGACCTCGATCTTCCCTGAAAGAGCAATCCAGTTTATCATCGCTAGGTCTTCTTTATCCATATGCACCTCACTGTGTCTGCTTTGACCGTATCTAGCGATACGATGCAATGCCGCCCGGACCTTGGTCCCACGTTAATCTTATCCTGCCTCTCAATGTTGCGATCTAACTCGTGAACTCAACATACAGCATAAGACAACATTGAGTCAAGGTTCTTTTTGGGGGATTTTGTCGGGCTTCGGCAAGCCAGGGGACACCGTCACGCTCGACGATCTCCCCCTTCAAGATCCTGCCGATCGGTAAATCCTGTTTCTGGTGGCCGACCAAGACTGGTGTTTTGTGGGCGGCAGACGTCTCGTCTGCCCCTTGCTTGGAAGGGGTGAGTCGGCTGACCTGCCGCGCACGAATCCTTTTTGCTTGACTTGTTTGCTTTGCGGCGATATCCTTTTTTCCTATGTTTGCACGAATGAATGCAGGGCAGTTTATTATCCCCGCTTTGCTTGCTGCGCTCTGCCTGCTGCCGGCGGCTGACCCGCTGGCTGCGGCCAAACCTGAAGTGACAGTGGTGGCAGTACCGGTTCCCGAAAAGAAACCGGAGCCGGAACGTTACCTCGACAAGGCAATCGATCCAGCAACCTACATTGTTGGGCCGGGCGACAGATTTCTGATCACTTTCTATGGCGCCGATACCGAACCAGTGGAAGTGGAAGTCCTGCCGGAAGGGGTGGTGGCGATTCCCAATGTCGGCGAAGTTCGACTTGGTCAAGTGACGCTCGAGGAAGCCAAGGAGCGAATCAGCCAACAACTGCAATCGAAGTTCCGAACCAGGGCGGTGGGCGTGACGCTGTCGCGGCTGCGGCTGTTTAAGGTCAGTGTTACCGGTGGTGTGGAAGAACCGGGCGCGGTGGTCGTGTCCGCGTCCGACCGCGTCTCTGATGCTGTCACCCTGGCCGGCGGTCTCGTACGCAAGGCATCACAGCGTAATATCAGGCTGGTGGAAAGCGGCGGCGATACGGTATATGCCGATCTCGCTTATTTCAACGCCACCGGCTGCCTCGATCGCAATCCCTACCTGCACGAAGGTCAGGTCATTTTTGTGCCGATCGTTTCCGATTCCTTAAACACAGTTGAAATCTATGGAGCGGTCAATCAAGCCGATATTTTTGAATTCAAGCGGGGAGATCGAATCAGCGACCTCCTTTATCTTGGTTTTGGACCGGCTGTCGATGCTGATCTGGAAAATGCTGTTTTAGTTCGCTTCTCCGGCGACAGCCAAGAGAAAACATCGCTAAAGGTTGATGTCGGCAGGATTCTCGCCGATACCGGTTGCCCGGAGAACCTGATATTGATGCCTGACGACCGCTTGTTCCTGCGGGCAATAGCGGGTTATCACCGCAAGGAGCAGGTCACTGTTTCCGGTGAGGTGACCTACCCCGGAGTCTATCCAATCGAGGATGATTGTCGTACTGTGAACGAACTGATAGCTAGGGCGGGAGGAATCCTGGAAACGGCATCCCTCACCGAGGCGCAGATGGTGCGTCAACCACGCTGGTTTGTCGGCGGACGCACCAGTTTCGACTGGCTATTGGAGTTGGAACCGGATAAGCTGGATGATTTCGAGTTGCAATACCTGAAGACCAGGTCTGCCGGACAGGCTCGCCAGGTGGCGATTGATTTCAACAAACTGGTGGGAGAGAACCGTCTTGAATTCGATGTTCCCCTGCGCAACGGCGACCGCATT
>JAGLUH010000057.1 GCA_023134875.1 Candidatus Zixiibacteriota bacterium | reverse complement strand
TTTCTGGTGGTTACCAGTTTCGGCGGCGGCGGCGCGGGCCGGAAGGCAAGCATCGATCTTCCGGAAGATTACTGGTACTTCGGTTACGTCCCCACCAATGTGATTGTGAAACACGATTACTGGATTCGCAACAGCGGCGTCGATACTCTGCGAATCGATAAAATCGTTTCCCACTGTGACTGTACCAGTGTATCCCTTGAAAAAAACGCCATCGCGGCAAGGGATTCCGCCCGACTAGAGGTGATTTTCGACACCGCCAACCTGCGCGGCAAAGTGATCAAGAAAATCGATATCATCGCCAATGATCCCGATCAGCCCCAGACTTCAATCAGACTCTTCGCCAGGGTGAAGAGCCAACACCCGACAATCACGGTCACGCCGGAAACGGTCAGTTTTCCCCGGGTAACAATCAGGAATCTGAAGTCAAAGGAATCGGTGACTGTCTGGAATAATTCCGAGTCAGATATCGAGCTTAAGATCATCGACCCTCCCCACCCTCCCTTCAATGCCAGGCTGGCTCGCAATCACCTGCGCTCAGGGGCCTCCACCAAGATTGATGTGCGTCTGACTCAGATTCCGGAGAAAGCGGGAATCATCAATAGCTCATTGACAGTGGAATTCACCGCTGAAGAAACCGAACGTATCACCATCCCGATTACCGCGCTTTATCAAGCCGAATAGGCTCATCAATAGTCAACGAACGTGTCATGGCGAATCTACCGCAGGCAGACGACAGAGTGATTTCTCGCTCCATGCCATAGTCTGGAGTAGGGGCAGAGCGTGCTCTGCCCTCAAGATCGCCACGTCCGGTAGTCGCCGGACTCGCGATGACAAAGAGTCCGTAGCCCATCTTAGCGAAGCGCCAGTTACTATAGTATGAAAGCAGCGGCACTTCTGGTGAGCTACCAGCTAAACGAGAAACCCATGCAATAATATAGGCTCACTAAAAGAGTCGGTCTTTCGGGGCCTTCTCATTTTTCCAGTCGCTTTTTTGTTGACAAGTTATGAAAGGAGTATAGCTTGACTATCGAGGGTGTTTCTCTGTTGTCCCTGGGTAGTTTCCTAGCCCCCTCTACCCAACCAGAGTTGCACCCTCTTAATTGTTGGTTTGGTTTCCCCTTTAACCTTTGATATTACCGATCGGCAGCAGCTTCGCCACCTTGCGGGAGATACCGATTTCATCAACGGCTTTGATTACTTCATCGATATTCTTATAGGCGAAACCGGCTTCCTCCGCCAACCCTCGCATCGAGGCGGCCCGCACCAGGATACCGTCATCCTCCATCTGGCGTCGCAGGTTGTCGCCGCGAATCATCTTCTTTGCCTTCATCCGGGAGAGTGTCCGACCGGCGCCATGCAGAGTGGAACCATAGGTCTCTTTCTCCGCCAGAGATGTTCCCGCAAGCAGGTAGGAACCGGCTTGCATTGAGCCACCGACCAATACCGGCTGGCCGACATCACGATACTTGGAGGGAAGATCATAAGAACCCGGCCCGAAGGAGCGGGTGGCTCCCTTGCGGTGAACCACAACTTCCTGCTCTTTGCCATCGATTATATACTTCTCCACCTTGGCGATGTTATGAGCGACATCATAGATGGTGCTGATGCCCAGCTCGGTATCTGATTTGCCGAAGACATCACGGAAAGCGCGGCGGATGTTGTAAGCGATCACCTGGCGGTTGGCAAAGGCGTTGTTGGCGGCGCAATTCATCGCCTTGAAGTAGTCCTGCCCTTCCGGCGAGTCGAAAGGCGCACAGGCCAATTCACGGTCGTTGATCTTGATGCCGTATTTCTGCACCGCCTTGGTGAATACCTGCAGGTAGTCGGTCGCCACCTGGTGCCCGAAACCACGCGAGCCGCAATGGACGTTGATGACAATTTGATCGGGACGATCGAGACCGAAGCGACGTGCCGTCTCAGGGTCGTAGACGTTTTCCTCTTTGACCACTTCAATTTCGAGGTAATGATTACCGGAACCCAATGTCCCCAGTTGGCTGACGCCGCGATCAAATGCCTTCTTGGACACACAGCCGGGATCAGCGGGATGCAGCCTGCCGCGCTGCTCGACACTCTCTTCATCCTCCCTGGTAGCCAGACCTTTCTTGACGCACCAATCGATCCCATCCCGCATCAATTGCTCGAATTCCTTGCGACTTAAGGGAACCGATCCTTTGGTGCCGACTCCGGCGGGCACATAGGCAAACAGCTTGTTGAGAAGTTCCGGCAGCTTCGGTTTGACCTCGTCCAGAGTCAAGTTGCTGCGCAGTAAACGCATACCGCAGTTGATATCGAAGCCAATGCCACCGGGCGAGATTACGCCCTCCGATGTCGAGAACGCCGCAACACCGCCGATGGGAAAACCATAGCCCCAGTGGCCGTCAGGCATACAGAGCGCCGGCCCGGCGATACCGGGGAGGCAGGCGACATTGGTTATTTGTTCCATCACTCCCTGGTCGATTGATTCGATCAGGGAGTCGGAGGAATACAGCCGCGCCGGGGTATTCATCCCCTCTTTGGCAGTGACGGGGATTTCCCAGACACCTTCTTTGATTTTTCTTCTTTCCATATCACAAATCCAGGACTACAAAAGCCTCATAACCGGAATCAGTTTTTTTAATCTCTAAACGATGATAGGTTACCGCCTTGACATCCGTTCTGGTATGATGCCGTAAGGGATCGATCAGTTCACCACCCACCGCGGCAACGAGATGGAATCCATCATGTTGCTGTAGCTCGATGCGAAACTCGCAGTAGAGTTCCCGATGGACATCTTTCAGATAGACCAATTCCGCTAACCAATCGTAGAGCAGCGCGTCCAGTTCCTCGGCTCTCAAGTCAACCCTGCGCTCCACCGATTTCTCTATCGATTCCAGGTCGGTGATCACGCTGAACAGCGCCGCCGCGCAGGAGCCGAACAACTGCGGCAGGTCAGCGCCCGACGCCCGAAAAGCAGCGTCAGCGATGGCGATACCATCGACAAACTGAAACTCAAATCCCCTGTTGATACCATCTCCTTGCCGGCCTGGTAACCAGAGCTTCTAAACCATCCTAACCAAAAAGTGCCGCAGTCTTTGGTGCGGCACTCTTAAGCATATCTACTCGCCCCCTACACTTTCTCGATGCAATCAACCGGACAGACTTCTACACAACGAGAACCGCCTTCGACATCCTCACACTCATCGCACTTGTCGGGATCGATAACGAAAATATCGCCTTCGGTAATCGCTTCGTTGGGACATTCGGGGGTGCAAAGACCGCAAGCCGTGCACTCGTCTGTGATTTTCATTGCCATTTGTTGCTTCCTCCTTAGATAACACCGGCATCCGACCTCGCCATACCTTACCTTGGCAGGGCCAGCCAATTATACAATTTTCTCGAATTATATTGCAAGTAAAAAAGCTATTTCTTCTCTCGTCGCAGCGCTCGTGTCCTCAGTTGTGGGAGATACCGGTAAAGAAGGTAGATAGTGACCAGGGTGGCGACACAGATCACGGCCGTCGTCAGGTGATAGAAATCGGCCCCGGCAACTCCCTTCTGCACGAAGGCAAAAAGCCAGCCCAGGATGGTCTTGATTCCCAGGGGTATCAGGAAATATAGCGGCTGTTTCCTGGCTACCAGCAGCAAACCGATCAGCGCGCCGGTACCGGCGTTGACACCGATCACAAAGAACCGCTGGAACAGGTCGGCAGTTACCAAGATCGAACCATCGGGAGCGAAATTGGTGAGATAGGCGGCTTGCACCAGACCAAACCCGGCACCGACGGCGGCGCCCAGGGCAACAGCCTGACCTGAATCCCTGACCGATTTTATTATCGTTCGCAACCAGATGAGAACGAACTTGGTCAACTCCTCGCCGAGAGCGATCAGCAGCGCCAGCACAAACAGAATCAGATAGCTGCCCGCCTGCGGCGAAAAAGGAGAAGCCAAGTAACGCTCGAACAGCAGCGCCACATAGGTCACCAGCTTGAGCGAGGGCCAGTAGAGAATGCCGCCAAGCAGGAGAAGAGCAATCACATCGAGCCTCATCAGGCGTCGACGGGCAAGGACAAGCAGCCAGGCGAGACCAAAGGCAAAGATAAGCGCATAGACAGGCAGGCGTTTGAATAAGGTATCAAACAGCGGCTCGGAACTGATCTCAGCTACTTGATCTGCGGATAACCGCCTGACCACGTTGCGTTCAACAGTATCATAGGCGCGCAGCAACCGGCCCTGCTGATCTATATATAACAACTGATTGACCGGATCAATCCGATAAACACGAACCGGCAGTTGCTTGCCGTCATAGAGGTACTTTGAAGATGGCAACGCCGTCACTTTCAGATTCACTAAAGTATCAAGCTGGGGAATCATGGCCGCCAGTATCATGCTGTCGCCAACCTCAAGCGTAAAACCCCTGGCGACGATCTCCCATTGCAGTCCGAAATTGCTGTCAAAGAGGATTGGCCAGCCAGTAGTGGGGATAAGGAAAGGTTGGTCGACGCCAAAGCGGGTGGTGGAACCGAAGTAGTCTTTACCGGTGAACCCCCCCCGATGCTTGACCGTGCGGCCGAGAACATCGATCTGATATTGATAGTCCCGTGGGCGACCGTCCGCCAGATAGCCTGCCTGTGATGTGATGACTATATCAATCCCCCGACCAGCCTGGGTTAATCGGGTAGTGCTTTTCATCTGAAACACATAGAGAGATTCATTTTCAATCACCTGCCAGCCGAGACAGGTTACATCCTGTGTCCCCGCCGTTTTGTCTTTTTTCTCAAGTGAGAATCTCACCACTTCACCCGGTTGGTATTCCTCCGTCAGATCGAGAGGATACACCCCCCGGAAGGCAACAAGAAGAAGAATCAATAGCAGCCGTTTCATAATCATCTGCATCGGCTTCATGGCGGCAAATATAACGCCACCTCACCGATAACCAACAATTATTTATCTATCGTCTGGTTGCAGGTTTAGCAAACGATGAACCAACAGTCTACGATTCACTTGGAGCAAGTTAGTCAGTATCCGGTTTTTCTTCGCGGCGGCCGGTGAGCCGCACCACGATAATGGAGACCTCGTAAAGAAGATAGAGAGGCAGCGCCAGTAACATCTGGCTGAAAACATCGGGCGGCGTCAACACCATCGCCAGTACCAGTATGATCACCAGGGCATAACGCCGCCACCGCGAGAGCATCTTCGAGGTAACGATCCCTATCTTGCCGAAAAAATAGCTGATGATCGGCAACTCAAACACCACCCCGAAAGCCAGACACATGTAGATCACAAAAGAGAAGTACTCCTTGATATCGATCCAGGCCTTGACGTTCTCGGTGGCAAAGCTCTTGAGGAAGTCCATAGCAATCGGTACGACCACCAGGTAGCAAAAAGCGGCGCCACCGAAAAAGAAGAGGGTGCCGAACATTACCACCGGCAGGAGATGTTTGATCTCGCGCGCATAAAGCCCCGGCACGACGAATTTCCAGAAGTGATAGAGGATTACCGGCACCGATATCATTATACCGCAGAAGAGGGATATCTTGATCCTGACCATGAAAGCGCCGGTCGGCTCACGGAAATAGACCACGCCCACCGGTTTTACCACCTGGTCAAGTAAGTAATCGGAGAAAAGGTAACTGATGATGGAGAAGATCAGGAGCGACGCGAGAATCCGAATCAGACGCTGCCGCAGTTCCTCCAGGTGCTCCAGCAGGGGCAAGTCGTCAGTGTCATGATCGTTGGCTTCGAATCGTTGGGGATTCATACTTCTGTCAGGAAGTCATTTGAGCTTTTTCAGCTCATCAGCGAATTCGGTTTTGTCGCGGAAATTACGATAGACCGAGGCGAAGCGAACGTAGGCGACTTCATCAAGTTCACGTAAACGTTCGGTCACCAGTTCGCCGATCATTTGTGACGAGACCTCCGCCTTCCCCAGATCGAAGAGCTTGCTTTCCACCTCTTCGACCAGTTTCTGAATCTGGTCAGTGGAGATCGGTCGCTTGGCAGCGGCCAGTTCTAACCCGCGCACGAGCTTGACCCGATCAAACGGTTCGCGGCGTTGATCAGCCTTGACCACCATCAGCGTCGCTCGTTCGATGTACTCGTAGGTAGTGAATCGCTCATGACATGATTGACACTCACGACGGCGGCGCACCGCCCGTCCCTCCTGCACGGAACGCGAGTCAACCACCTTGTCGGAATCGGCGCCACAAAAAGGACACTTCATCTATTATCCCTCAACGGTAATGACAGTACCAATCGGTTTGGCAAATTGTGCGGCAGCGCTGTCCTGATAGACAAATACTTCAACCGTCCCCAATCCCGACACTGTCGCCGCCAATCCCCGCCCCTGCGCATAACTGTTAACAAACAATAATCCTTCATGTTCACCCACACGCACACTAAGCTCCGTCAATTGCCGATGCGAGGGCAGCTCCTCACAAGAGATATTACTAATCATGTTACCGAATTTGTCAACATAAACAATTTCGCCGATAAGCGTGCGGTCACGTTTGAGCAGCTTTAGCAGCGGCAGACGCTGGTAATTCTCAAGCGGCGGGCCCAGGTCGCAGAGAGACAAACCCTGGCTGATATGCGCCGCTACCGGAGCCATGATATCGCGGCCCTGAAAGGTATAGGAGATGCTGTCCGCAAAGTAATCTCGGTTCTCCACCGACACTACTTCACGTTGCGGGAAGTCGCTCAAGGCGTAACTCAGGATACCGTTATCGGGAGCGACGAAGAAGTAGCTACCAGCAGAGGCAGCAATGATCTTTCTCTCAGTACCGACACCGGGGTCAACAACAGTCACGAAAACCGTTGCTGGTGAGTAGTGCTTAACCGACTTCTGCAAGAGGAAAGCGGCGCCTTTAATATCAAATGAACTGATTGTATGAGTCATGTCGATGATCTGTGCCTGGGGGGCGACTTTGAGAATCGCGCCCTTCATCATGCCGACAAAACCATCTCTCTCGCCGAAGTCGGTCAGTAGTGCAATTGTTCCCATAATGTCTTACAACCTAATTGATCATGACCAACGGGCAGACCAAGAGGTCTGCCGCGCGCTGAACATCATCACTCGTAGGGGCACAGCGAGGAGCATGTTGAAAAAGCCGATCTTCGAGAAGAAATCCCGATTTTACCTAAGCGATACTGTGCGCGGCAGGGCTCCCGACCTGCCCGTTCATCAAGTAACACCAAGGGGCAGACGCGGACGTCTGCCACCCACATACGCTAATAGTAAAGCACCGACCGAGAAACATGGAAGCTGGCCTCTGTCAACTCACTACTTCAACAATGTCATCTTGCGAGTTTCGACCCAGTCCTCGGTTCGCAGGCGGTAGAAATACACGCCGCTGGCCGCCTCGTTGCCGTACAGATCGCGGCCATCCCAGGTCACCCGGTAGGCCCCCGGCGACAGTTCCTCATCGACCAGCGTTGTCACCCGCTGTCCCAGCAGGTTGAAGACCGATAGTTCCACCTGTCGCGTACGAGGCAGCGCAAACTCAATTACCGTCGACGGATTGAACGGGTTCGGGTAATTC
>JAGLUH010000569.1 GCA_023134875.1 Candidatus Zixiibacteriota bacterium | reverse complement strand
GACCTTTCTTGATCCGGGACACACCCAAAAAGAGCAGGAATAACGCCAGCACCTGCACGATACCGGCGACATTCGGGTGTAATGCTATCAATTCCAGGGCAATCGATAGTCTCAGCACTTCGCCAAGGGCCAGCATCAGGAAGGAAGCGGTAAGCATCTGCCAGCCGACCGACAACTCCCCACCCTTGAGCAGGGAGAATATCTTCAGGCACACGGTGAAACAGAGCAAACCGGCGATCAGGAGCAGCAAATCGATCACTACATGAATTGTGAACGCTTCGTCCTGACCCGTCGCCGCTGCTGCCGCCGCCGGCATAATCGTCGCTATGAAGGTGCTTATCAAAAACCGGCTCATTAAGTTCCTCACAAGACTGCCGTGGTTACTTTGACTTCCTTGAGAATTCGATACAATTCAGCGCCGATGCTATACTTCTTATCGATTTCCCGGCGCTCCGCTAAGGGGAACACCACTTCTTTCCTGATCTCGCCGGCTACCTGCTTGCGAATCTCGATACCAAGGCAGGAGTGGACTATTGCCAACTGCTGCTCCAGAATTTGATTGAGACCGGCGATCACTTTCAGTGCTCTGACCTCTTGGGGAAGTTCCTCGATTTTCTTCTTTAGCTTCTCAAAAATCACCGGCAAGTCTGCATGATCGCTATCGGTGAAATAAGACCAGATTCCTTTCTTGAATTCGGCCAGCGAGGCCAGTACCTTCCGATTGGCCGGTCCCAGCTTTCGTTGCAGAGTTTTCCGGATGGTGGCAAACGCCGCTGTATAAACCCGCAAGAGCAGCCAGAAAAGGGATTCATCCTCGTGAGCATCGTATGCCGGCGCCGTTGCGCCTGTCACCTCAACCAGATCGGCGCTGATCAGCTTGTAGAGCGCCCGCGAAGTGACAAACTCACCAACCGGCGACACTTCAATCACTTCACGCAGGCTGCGGTGGCCGTCGATCAGCGTTACTACGCGAAACTCTTCCTGGGTCAGAATCACATCCTCTTTATCGGCATTCGGTTCACGTTTTGGCCGCAGGATTTCCTTGTCGTCGGGAAGAACCTTCTGGATATGCGCCCACTCATCAAGACGTCGCGTACTTTCCATGATGATGTTCATGATGTCAAGTTCTACGAGACGTTCACTGCGGTCGGGCAGTTCTCCTTCCTTGAAGACAAACTCCCCTTCCGACCAGCCGAACAGGTTGTAAATGATCTCTTCCACTTGCTGCTTCAGGTAGAACTTGAGTTCCTCGCGGGAGATCAGGCGCAACTGCACCAGTGCCTGGCCGATCTTTTTTCCGTCAGTGCGATGGAGATGAATGACACGCTGCAAGTCATATTTGCTGATGCGGCCACTTCTCAGAAGGATATTGCCCAGGAAATCCTCCTCGACTTCCTTAGAGGCGGCGCCGACAATCTTGCCTTCTTTGAAGTAGATCTCTTTCTGGGCTTTGCCCCGGACAAAGACGACCGTGCCGGTGGTATCGCCGGTGGCGAACAATTGCAGCAGGTCGGGGAATGCTACTGTCTTGAAATTGCCAGTAAAGCTCATCTATCTCGACTCATTAAAAGAAATCGTCCCCAGCCCAATCGGCCTATCGCAAGCGGCTGGAGTACTTCATACTCTTTATCGGGAAATGGCTGATGATACTTTAAGCGGAATTGACTTTAGCGGTCGGCAATGCCTTTGTCTGATAAGCTGTTTGGCAGATCAGCTATTGGGCGATGCCAATACTCTATAACCCATGCGACTGGCGGCGACAGCAACGGCGCCTGATTCGAGAACGGAGAAAACCATAAGCCGCGGATGCTGCTCTCGGAATTCCTCGATGATGGCGGTGGAAAGGTAGCGATTGGGATAGCTGGTAATGATGACTGTACTTAGTTCGTGTCGATCGACAAGCTGAGCGAGCTTGCCTGATTCGAGATAGTGCCAGTCGCAGGCGAGTATGTCTATTCGGCGAGGTAAGCTGTGCAATTTCTGCACAGATACCGGCGCGGCGAGGATCACTACGGAAACGCTGTCACTGCCAAGGCGAATAACCGGCGCCGCCACTTCAATCTGCTCACGATAAGCAGAATCTGATTTTGCTTCTCCATCCTCACTCACCGGCAAATCTTCAAGTCCCGTCAGTACTGAAACTAACGACTCAAGATTTTCCACGGTGGTATCAGCAGCTATGACTCTATTGAGCTTTCGCACCCCCTGCGAGAACAGAAAAGGCAGCACCACTGACTCACCTCGGTCAAAGGAGCGATACAATCCGCCGCCATTTATCAGGGTGCATCTACCGGAAGCTTCTCTGATAAAGGTCGTGTTGGTGTTCCAGGTATCCAGAAAGGTGATGCGAAAATCCTCTTGCTCGCCGGCGGCAACTTCACGCCAGACAGAAACATTAAGCGCCACAACCAGTATCAGCAGAAAGGAGAGCGCTGCCCGGCGTCTTGTCCAAAGGGTCAGCACCAGCAGCAAAGCCGCATAGTAGGCAGCAATCAGTGCCAGCGGTGGCGCGCCTGATCTCAGCTTGAGGATCGGTAACTGGTAAAAGTAGTCGATCAGGGCTAGGATGCCCTTGACTGTCAACGCCAGAACGCTGCCTGTCAGTTCCACCACGCCGGGAAGGCCGGAGATGAATACGATCACAATACCAACGCCGGTGGCGATCCCCACCAGCGGCACGATTACCAGGTTGGAAAGAAAGGTCACTAAGGGAACCTTGTGGAAGTAATAAAGCAGAATCGGCGTCACCGCAATTTGGGCAACCACCGTGCAACTGAACAAGAGCAGAACGCCCCGCACTCCTTTTCTGAGCCAGCCCCCTGGTCGGGGCAGATGCTGACTGATCTCCGGCACAAAGAGAATCAGGCCAAAAGCCGCCGCATAGGAAAGTTGGAAACCGAGGTCGTAGAGATAGAGCGGCCGGAAAGCCAGTATCAACAACGCCGAAAAGGAGATGATATTGAGCGGCGTGATATCGCGATACAGCAGGCGGCCAACCAGCAGGGTTACACCCATCACCGCAGCCCTGACCACCGAGGGCTGATTATAGGCAAGAAAAGAGAATATTACGATAGCAACCAGCGCTAGCAGCCGCTTGTGATTTTTACGCAGACCGAAAGGTCGCAGCAGGAAAAAGACAGTGAGAACCACATAGGCGACATTGGCGCCGGAAGCTGCCAGCACATGCAGGGTGCCGGTGTCCTTAAACCGCTGGTAGACAGAGGGGGGAATATACCTGACATCGCCGATGAGAAATCCCTTCATCACCGCCGCTTCCCGGGCCGGCAGGTAGCGCTCGTAAATATCGACAATATACTCCCTTATCGGCACCACCAAATTGCGCACAAACGGTTCGAGCGCGCCTGACTGTACCAGTTCGATTGACTCATCGTTATAGAGGTTCACCAGACCGTAGATATCGCGAATCATCAGGAAGCGGCGATAGTCAAAGGCGCCGGGATTGCGTCCGGCATAGGGGCGGTTCAGGTAACCGGTAAAGCGAATCCGATCTCGATAGTTAAAGCGATTGGTCGGCGCACCGATCCGTAGCCTGATTCGGCCGGTTGACGATATCCGCCTGTACCGATAGACGAGGGAATCGACGGCGACCGTCAGGAAGGTTTTAGTGGGGCGGATATCCGGTTCGGAAACAACCGTGCCCAGGATCGTCAACCGATCGTCGATGGCGGTGAAGCGGGAAATGTGATTCGAGGGGAACTCTGAGGTTTGCAATTCGGTGACGAATCCGGCGCCGGCAATCAGAGCAAGACAAACAGCAAGGCGGCTGGGATCGATTCTGCCACTGAGATAAAATACCAGCGATGCGGCGATTCCGGCAGCCGCCAGCCCCGCATACAGGAGAGCAGGCACATCGGTATGGATCGCCAGAAGAATACCGGCGGCAAAGAAGACCAGGGCATGAAGAGCGGGTGCGCGCAGATTATGCCTCTCATTTCGTCAGCTATTTCGACTTCATTCCTATCACTTTGGCGAACTCGGAGAGTTCCTCCACGCGCAGCAACCTGCACATCAGAAGGTAGACCAAGCCCACTGTCAGCAGAAGAGCCAGCAACACACCGAGGTTGTTGGGGCCTACAGTAGGCAGATAATCAACCAGCAGCGGTCGCACCAGCCAAACCACCGCTCCTGCCGTTAGAGCCGCCAGTGTCAACTTGACCAGAACCCGGAGAGTATCTCTATCCTCAGCAATTTTGATCCGCCGCCGCAGCAGGAAAGTCAGGAGAGTCATATTCACGATACCGGCGAGAGCCGCCGCCAACGCCAGACCGGAAAACCCGAGGTAGCGCCGCAGTTCCAGGCAAAGAATGACATTCACCGCCACGCTGATCATCGAAATAAGCGCCGGTGTTTTGGTGTCTTTCTGAGCGTAGAAAGCGGGCACGGTGATTCGCGCCAGAGTAAAGAAAGGTAAGCCAAGACTGTACAACGCCAGCACATACCCCGTCTGACTAGCATCATCCGCGCTGAACTGGCCATACTGATAGACCACACTGCAAATCTCATTTGCCAGAAGCACCATCACCACCATCGCCGGCAGGCTCAAAAAGAGACCAAGCCGCAATCCACGCGTATGAATCTGTCCGAATTGAGCGGTATCGCCCGCCGCAGCCCGCCCCGACAGGCGGGGCAGGGCAACAGTGGCGATTGCCACAGCGAATAGCCCCAGCGGCAGATGCAGCAGCCGGAAAGCGTAATCAAGATAAGAAACCGCTCCCGAATCGGCGGAAGCAATCCTGGTGATGACCGCGATATTGATCTGGTTGGCGGCCAGACCGACCGTCATCGGCAGGATCAAGAGAATCATCCGCATCAGGTCGGGATTGAACAGGTCAAAAATCGGTCGCAGCCGGAAGCCGAGTTTGTAGAGATAGACATATTGCAGTACGAACTGGCCGACACCTCCCAACAGCACGCCGAGCGCCAGGCTCAAGATCGGTGGTTGCAGATAGGGAGAGAGGGCAACAGCCGCAAGGATCATGCCCAGGTTCAACATTGCCGGCGCCAACGCCGGTATCCCGAATCTGCCGAAAGAATTGAGTGTGCCCATCAGCAACGCCGACAGGGATATTAGCATCAGGAAAGGCATCATCACTCGACCGAGGAGGACGGTTTCCTCCAGTTTGCCGCTGATACTCTCAAAGCCGCCGGCAATTACCTGGGCGATTTGCGGCGTGAAGATAATCATAAGCAGAATCACCAGCGCCAGGCTGGCGGTGAGGGCGCCGAACACCAAGCCGGCAAAGCGTATCGCCGCCTCTTTGCCGGAAACTTTCAACTTCTCTGAGAAAATCGGGACAAAGCCGGCGGAAAGCGCCCCTTCGGCGAAGAGATCACGCAGCAGGTTCGGTATGCGGAAAGCGGATTTGAAAGCATCGACAGCGTCGCCGGCACCGAAGAGATACGCGGTAACCTGTTCTCTGACAAGTCCCAGTAACCTTGAGAGGAATGTCGCGAGCGAGACTTTACTCGTCGATTTAACTAAGCTTTCTTCTCTGACGATACTTTTCAATTGACAACCATCCGTTAGTGAATATAATAAAAGGTCTTGATCTTATGAAGGGAGAAGTAATTGGATAGACACCCATCGACCCAGAAGCGCCACCGGCAGTCAGTGGCACTGCGCGAACAAAACCGCGCCACCAGGTCAGCAATCAAGACCGCCGGCAAACGGCTGCTGGAGGCATTGGGCAAACCGGACGCCAACGAGAAGCTGGCACAGTATACCTCTCTGCTCGATAAGGCGGTCAAGCAGAACCTGATCCACAAGAAAACCGCGTCCCGCAAGAAGAGCCAATTGACCGGGCGTGTCAACAAGGCGCAGACTCCCGCTTGAGTTCAGGCAAATACCAGACCTTTTGATAGTAGAATAAACCTGGGGTTGTGGCGCATCAGTTTCAGAGCCAGGTGTACGCCATTTATGCTCGTTGTGTAACCATCCGGGAAATAACCTTTAAGAAACTGAATCGCTGAAACCAGATCATCCGGTTTTAGCCTGCTCATCAGCTTGTGCGCCTTCAGGTAAATGGAAAGCTCTCTTCCCTTGAGTTTCATAAACTGCCGGGGATAGGATTTCAGTTGCGCCAGGCTATGGCCATCATAGCAATAGGCTGCGGCGGTTTCTCCCGCTATCTTGCCGGAAAGCATTCCGTTGACTATACCGGCACCGCTGAAAGAATCGACCACGCGGGCGGCATCCCCCACCAGCATGATGTTTTCCTTGAGCAGGTGATGCTTGCCCTGGAAGATCGGAATTCCTCCTGAGGAGCGTTCTGCGATGGTGAAACGACTAAACCGCTTTTGGCAGAACCGGATCAGCAAATCAGCCTGGCTAACGCCCTTGCGATCGATCATCACCAGACCGACACCGACATTGGCGGCATGTCTGCTCTTGGGAAAGACCCAGAGATAACCGCCCGGGTACTGGTCGGGATCAAAGTGAAACTCGA
>JAGLUH010000568.1 GCA_023134875.1 Candidatus Zixiibacteriota bacterium | reverse complement strand
TCGATTTGCCGCTGCTCTTGCCCAGCACCAGCGTCTGCCCGGGATATATCTTGGCGCGCCGCGACAAGCCATTCAGCGAACGCAGCGAACTGACGGTAGTGCCGAATGCCCTGGCAATATCCCACAACGAATCGCCCCGTCTGACCGTGTACTTGTTGCCGCTGGCGACATACTCGTGTTTGCGGGAGGACTCAGAACTGGTCTTCCGGTAAGAGCCGTCATCAGGCACGGGCACCAGGAGCATGCGACCGGCGATAATCCGGTACGGCCTCTTGAGGTTGTTGGCGTCCGCAAGTGCATGGATGCTGGTGCGGTAGCTGCGGGCAATTGTGGAGAGCGATTCGCCCCGCCTTATCTTGTGACGTACCCAAACAGCATTCTCGGGCGACTTCAACTTTTCATATGCCGCCCAGAACCGCTCCTCCTGACCGGTGGGGATGCGTAACTGGTACTTCTTCCGGTTTGGAGGTGTGAACTTGCGCAACAACTCCGGGTTCAAGAGTTTGAGGTGCTTGTAGGTGGTACCAAGCGCCCTGGCGACATCACGCAGGTCGACGCACTTGTCAATCGTTACCGTCGACCAGGATAGGGGTTCCCCACAGTTGCCTTGGAAACCATATTTCTCCGGATTCTTGGCTATGATGGTGGCGGCCAGGTAAAGAGGCACATAGTTACGTGTTTCCCGCTTCAGTTTCCGGCCCAGTTTCCAGAAGTCCTTGGTTTTCTGTGCCTTGATAGCGCGAGTTACACGACCGCCGCCGCCGTTATAGGCCGCCAGAGCAAGATACCAATCATCGAATTGCTGATAGAGGTCGCGCAGGTGCCGGGCGGCGGCCCGGGTCGATTTCTCGAAGTCGCGGCGTTCATCATACCACCAGTTACGGTTCAAACCATAGAGCCGGCCGGTCGAACTGATAAACTGCCAGGGACCAACCGCATGCGCCCAGGAATAGGCATTGGTCTTGAAGCCCGACTCGATTAAGGGCAAGTAAACCAAGTCGTGGGGCACTCTCTCCTCGGCCAGAATCTTTTCCATCAGGGGCAGGTATTTGCCCGCGCGGCAGAGGGAAGCCTGGAAGAAATCCTGCGAAACCGTCTGGAAATAAATTATGCTGTTTTCTACTTTTTTATTGATGACGACCGGAATATCATATTCCTGCTTTTCTTCGACATCGGTGGTAACCTGCGCCGTTTTCAGTTTGCTGAAATCATCAATCTCGGCGAAACGCTCCACAAAGGCGGAACTTGAAGCGTCCCCGGAAATGGTAGCCAGATAAAGGAGAGTCAGTTTGTACTCAGTGCGTATCTCCTTGAGCAGCTTGTCATATTCATAGGCGATGAGACTCCCCGTCTCCGGATCGATGTCAAGATCAGCAAGTATGGAGAGCGCTTTCTCGAAATGGTACTGTGCTTCCTGCCACTGCGAGCCGGCATTCGCGTGAACCCCGTAAGCAAAATACTCTTCCGCCCGGTAGATCTCCTCTATTTGCTGATAGGCTATCATCTCCTCTTCGGAGAGAATTTCCTCGGCGAGTTTTTCGTTTTCTCTTTCGGTGACCGTTGCAGTAGAGGGTCTGAATGCGTGCCCTTCCCTCACTGTCGCGGCACAACCGGCCAACAGCAAGAGCAACAACGGGATCAATACAATCTTTGTTTTTATCACCCTTATCTCCGTTACATCAGAAAAACAATGTAACCTATTGAAAGATATGATGTATTGTTTTTTCGTGTCAAGTTTAATTTTTCTTCAATCTCTGCCATATCGCTTCAGTCGGGTTTGCCGAGGTAATATCGACCGTAATCAACCCAGGCGCCCTATTAAACCAGGTGATTTGTCTTTTTGCATAATTCCTGTGTTTCTGCTTGATCAATTCCACACAGCGATCGAGACCAAACTCACCAGCCAGATGCTTTAGGATTTCACGATAACCGACAGTGCTCCGCAAGACCGGCGAATCTCGATAGCCTTTCTCGGCCAATGTCTTAACCTCAGCGACAAAGCCGTCATCTATCATTTTATCGACGCGGCGATTGATAATTTGATAAAGTTTTTCACGAGAACAGGTTAGTACAAACAGCAAGTAAGCGTACTTTCTTTGGGGATAGTGTCCGAAACGAGCCAAATCTGACTTAGTATGACCGGTGGTGTGGGCGATTTCGAGGGCGCGAATGAGCCTGACTTTATTGTTGGCCTCAATTGCCACCGCCGATTCCGGATCAATATCCTGAAGTATTTCAGACAGTTCGGCGACCGTCAGGCGAGAAAGCTCGTCACGGTAACTCATGTCTGGTTCGGGCGTTAGGAAAAATCCCTCTGTCAGGGCACGCAGATATAAGCCGGTACCGCCCACCACCAGCGGTCTCTTGCCGCGAGAAAAAATATCGGAAAAAATCTCCGCCGCCGCCTGGCGATACTTCGCGGCAGAATATACCTGGTCAGGATCAACATAATCTATCAGGTGATAGGGGCAACCGCTTAGTTCTTTCCCCGTCGGTTTGGCGGTGCCGATGGTCATGTGTTTGTATATCTGGCGGGAATCGCAGGAGACTATTTCCAAATCAAGCCGGTTGGCAAGCTCAAGCGC
>JAGLUH010000567.1 GCA_023134875.1 Candidatus Zixiibacteriota bacterium | reverse complement strand
CAAACACCGAGAGCAAAGGCCGAGGCACAGGCGGCATCAACAGCGTTCCCGCCTCTGCGCAGTATATTGACCCCGGCCCTGGTTGCAAGGGGAAAGGCGGTTGCCACCATGCCGCCGGCCGCGGCTGAACACTTCAGGTCGGGCGTAGTGTGGAATGCGCTTTCGATAGCTGTTATATCCATGGGAATCCCTTCAAACTAACCCTTCAAACAGACTGCCGGAAGAGCTTTCCTGACAAGAGACGTTGGCGGCTCAATTCTATAATTGAGACAAGAAGTTTTGTCCGATCAAGCAGGCTATCCTTAACCATATATTCTCGATCGCTGTGATCGTGGTTGCCTATAGGTCCCAATCCATCGATTACCGGAGTGCCCGCAGCGGCTATAATATTTGCGTCGGAACCGCCTGAACGGAATTCTTCAACCACAGGTATGCCAAGCCTTTCACCTGCTTCGGCAACAATGTGAAACAATTCTCTGTTTCGTTCGGTTGCCACCATTGCGGGACGATTGCCTACCTCCACCAGGCGGCTTGTTGTCCCGACTGCGTCGACACGTTCATTTATTTCTTCAAGCCTGATCTTCATAGCCTTAAGTGTCGTTTCAGTACTGAAGCGAATGTCGATGGCAGCCATAGCAGATTCCGGTATACTGTTCGGGGTGATGCCGCCTTTTATGCAGCCGACGTTAACGGTCAGTTCCGGGAAAGTGTTGTTCAAAGATTCGATGTCTATGATTTTGTGAGCAAGCGCCAATATTGCGCTGGACTTTTCTATCGAGGGTTTGGCGGCGTGTCCCGCCCTCCCCCGCACGTGGATCTCCAATCCCAGGCGGCCCTTTCGACCCGTGACCACTTCTCCATTCATACCACCGCATTCAAGAACCAGAGCCATGGCGCTTTTCTGTGCTTCTGAGGCGATAATCTCACGGGATACGGGAGAACCGATTTCTTCATCTGAATTGAAGATCACTCTTAGCGGTATTTTGGCAAGCATATTGCAGGAATCGAGCGCTTTGAGGGCATAGATGACGGCAACGATACCGCCCTTCATATCAATGACACCCGGTCCATAGGCCTTTCTTTCATCTTCACGATACCGGTTGAAATCCGTATCCGCAGGGAATACAGTATCCATATGTCCTACCATTAGAATGTTGCCGGAATCACCTGCCATATTGGCGGACAGGATCAAGGTATCTCCGTACTGTTCATGTTCGAGGCGTGTTGTTTTGACGGGAAGAGCCTCAATTGCTTTCAACACAACATTGCAAACCCGATTGACACCCGGTTTATTGTAAGTACCGCTCTGGATTGAAACGATGTCCTTCAAGAGCTCAAGCATTTCATCACGCCTCTCCTCCAGATATTCCATAGGAGCGGTTTCCATATTCAATCCTCGTACCTGGCGAAAGCGAAATCTGTTTTCTTGTATATTTCAGGGTCTGCGTCCGGATAATCAACCTTCTCGCCGGACCAGGGTTTTCTTAAAATCACTGCTTTATCTTTATGACCGATAACGTTGTCACGGTGCATGGGCACTTTTCCACCGGCCGTACAGATATAGCGCGGTATGGCGTCACCAGAGATATTTCCATACATGCTTTCAATAATATCTCTACCGATCTCAACAGGAACGCGCAGGTGTGAGAATTGAGTATTTCTATAGGAACAGTTGAAAACATAATAGGGGCGAACATAAGCCTCATGGATGGTCTCGCAGAGCTTCCACATCTTTACGCGGGTGTCATTGATGCCCTTAAGAAGTACTGCCTGATTCATAACTGTCATTACCCTCGACGAGAGCTTCTTAAATGCCTCTCTGCTGACGGGAGTAATTTCCTGTGCCGTATTGATCTGAGTTACCACGCGAATCGGTTTTATATCGTTGCTCTTGCTGAGTATATCGAGGAGTTCATCATCTATCCTCATCGGCGCCGTGACCGGGATGCGGGTGCCAAGACGCTTCACGGTAACATGGTCTATTGAGTCGAGCTCATCGAGAAGAAACTTGATCATATTATTAGGCAGGGCAAATACATCGCCGCCGGTTATCAGAACGTCGCGAATATAGGAATTGTTCCTTATGTAATCAAGAGCTTCCCCGTATGCCTCATTACAGTAGATCCTGTCTTTTTTTCCGATGTGGGCAATTCTGAGACAATGAGTGCAATACATGGCGCACGTATTTGTTGATTTAATAGTAACAACCCTGGGATAGAACTGATCGATCAGCCGCGCCGGTGAATGATCTGCGGCGACCGGCGGGATTTCTTCACCCACATTGTCAATCATTTCAGCGGTAGGCACGCACTGTATAAGAACAGGGTCATTGACCCTTCCGGGCTGGATAAGGCTTGCGTAATAGGGGGTTATGCGCATGCGGTAGGATTGGGTAACCCTCAGAACATCCTTAATTGCAGCAGGCGGCAGGTTGATCACTCTTGAAAGCGTGTCAACGGAATCGATGGCATGTTTGAGCTGTCCTTTATAGGAATGCCATTCCTCTTCGCTCATATTGAGCTTGTCCATGATCCGTACCGCATTTTCCTGAAATCTGTCCCAGAGTTCGATACCGCTCGCTGCTTCAGCGTCCTTTCGAAGCAGGTAGTCTTTCACGCGTTCGTTGGCAACTTCGACAATAGGAAGTGCACGGTTTATTCGACCGCCGACAGTGACTCCATGTTCGTCGATTTCCTCATGATGCTTAGCCAGGGCAAGCAGGTTTTCTTTGCTCAATCCCAGGTCATGGGGAAGGATGGACTGCCGTCGGCGGAATTCTAGTAGCCGTGAAAAGAATTCAAGAATAGGCTGGGTAAGCTCAGTTTGCTTCAGCTTGTCCAGGGTGTTACCCATTTCAGCGATCTCTTCTTGCGTGACTCCGGAACTTGCGGTGCCAGGTGCGAACAGTTCGTCAAAAAGTTCCCGGGTAAAAGAATCAAGTTCTGTATGCTC
>JAGLUH010000566.1 GCA_023134875.1 Candidatus Zixiibacteriota bacterium | reverse complement strand
GTAGATGTCCGACGTAAGGACGTTGACGGTTCCGGAAAACTCTGCCTCAGCAGAGCCGTTCAGAACAAAGATTCCAGTCTCAGCCGTAACAGACGGCGTAAACAGGAACAGACCTGCAACACCGAATCCGGCGAGCAGCATATTTCGATTCATTCGCTTCATAGCAAACTCCATACTTGCCTCCAAGTCTTAGAAAATCTCACAGGGAACGTCAGTCCCCACTGAGGGTTATTTGGGAAGTGCTGAGAGTCGCAGGAACATAAGCTCGCTTTCTCTCATCGCTTCGATCATGGTATCTTAAGGACCGACACCGAGGATGTCATTGACACCTGGGACGACGATGTTGCCGTGCCACTTACCGTCAGGCTCAACGAACACGCCCATGCCTTCGTTCTCTGCACCGTACTTCCAAACATTATCACGTTTATCTTGGTGCCAGACAAACGGTACTTTCTCAGGTCGCATTTTCATTAGCGGACGTCCGCTTCGGCGATCACGGCCATGCCGTCGGTCTTGCCGTACAGTGCCTCGTTCAGCTTTGCTTTTTGGTCAGCGAGGAAGCCGCTCCACTTGAGCGTTACCTGCGAAGTGTTCATACCAGCAAGTTCCAACAGCTTGGTACGCAACTCGACGGGCATCTTATCCCAGTTATATTCAGTCACTCGATTTTTCCTTTAGAGGTTTTTGTTCGTCAATCACGACGATACGGGGATCAGGATTTTCTGTCATGTACTCTCTTGACCCGGCGAACCAGCCCGTGAGCCATGCGCCATTCATATGACCGATTCTCTCGCGGTCCTCTTCGGGATGCGTGTCAACTCGGCCATAAAAAAACGTCGCCATACCAGAACCCGACTTCGGGTTGCGTCCGTTTCGATAGCCGTCAGCGTAGGCTTCGGTGTAATACGGGCGTTTATGGATGGGGACGTTTTCGTCAATCATACTGTGCTTGCAAGGCCGATAAGGATTCGAACCTAACAAATGGTGCATAGCGGCCGCTAAGCCAATCTCACCAGATTCCACTGTCACCCCTAGCCAATCCTACGGGCAGCCTGCATTCCTCGCCAAACGATGTCTCGCCGGAAAGTCCTAGACGCTTGCGGGGGACTATCGCCCTTGCAAACACAGTACAATTTTTCTTACTACTAAAGTATACAATACGGACAGGGGAAGTCAAGTCGATTGTTCCGAATAGACCGACAATGACCCCTATATTTATTACAACCCGCACAGAAAGACCTTTGCGCCAGACGCTCTAGGCGGGCGCCTAAGGGCTCCAAATTTCAAGGTGTGGTGATACCATTCTGATCCCTGGAGCCCGTAGGCGCGATCCTACGGGGTCGGATTCGGGGTGGAACGGTCGATTCACCCGATCCAGCAGCGATTCGCGTCTGATAACCACGCTATGTCTGATAAGAACATCATTTTCAGGGATCCCCGGTCGCGCCGACGGACCTTATATAGAAGTCTCAAACCGACGCTCCCAAATTACCCATCTTACCATCTTTATTATTCGTTTGGACATCGCTCTGTTAATGGTATAATTAAGTGTAAGGATTGATTTAACCCCGACCCGCGAGAACCCATGACCTACCGCCCGTACAGAACCCGAACAAGCAACTTCGTCCGCAAGCCCGACTCCATGACCACGGACGAGCATAACGAATTCCTCGCGGCGCTCGCCGTGAAGTACCCTGCCCCGACGACCGGTATTGGCGCGGTGCTGATCGCGTCCTACGCGGACTGCAAAACGATCAAAGACAAAATGGCTTTCCTTCGCCACAAGCTGGCGACGGATGCTTCGTGGGCTGCGAAGGGATGCGTCAAGATTCACGACCTGCAAACCGAAACTGAGAAGTCGATTGGTGACACCACCGACGATAACGGTATCGGTTTCTCCGGTTTCGACGCTCGCGGCATGAGCTACCTGGCTGGGTGGATCGTGAAAGCGACCACCAAACCTGTGAAGTGGCGCCGCACGTTGGCTACCGCGATTGACCAACCGAAACAGATTCGCAAGATCCACAAGATCATGCCGAAGTATGCGAACCAGCTTCGCCAGATCGCCGACGGGACGCTGAAAGCCTGATCCCATGAGCGACTTCTGCATCACACACAACAAACGAACCGCCCAAGGTACAGTTCCCGCTGGCACTTGGGTTGTCCTATGGCGCGAATCTGACGGCGCGTGGATCGCTCACCGCCTCAAGAAAGATTACGCGACCACCGAACGCCTGCAACTGACCGTTGCGGACCTTGCACCGTTGACCTACTTCCCCGTGAGTCACTTTGACTCCTGCGGTTGGAAAGCGGAGCACTCTAGTCTAGCTGACTACCCCGTTATCGTCTACAATGTTGCCGGCACTCACTACTTCCCGTTCCCTTGTGCGAACGATAAGTGTGGTAAGCTGGCGCCACCGAAAGATAAACCCCTGTCT
>JAGLUH010000565.1 GCA_023134875.1 Candidatus Zixiibacteriota bacterium | reverse complement strand
ATCAAGCGCAAGTCGGTGCTTTTCCTGATCAGTGATTTTCTGGGTTCCGGCTACACCAACGATCTCTCGATCGCCAATCGCAAGCATGATGTGATCGCTATCAAGGTTACCGACCAGCGCGAATCGAAATTCGAGGATTTCGGGATAATCGAATTTGAGGATGCGGAGACCGGCGAGGTGATAACCATCGACACTGCGGATGCCGCCTTTCGCCGACAGTTCGCTGAGAAGACCGCCGGTCTGACCGACGAGCTGGAGAGATCATTGCTGCGAATGAATGTCGACTTCATCAAGCTGACCACCGGTCACGATTATATCCTGCCGCTGTCGACATTCTTCAAGCAGCGCGCACGGAGACTGCGTTAGGGGCGCCACTACGACGATGGAGAAGCGATTGCCAATAATCAAGCGGATCGGCGCTATAGCCCTCTTCCTGACCTTGATGCTGTCACTGCCGCTAATGGCGCAGGATAAGATCAGCGTGGAATCGACTGTCGACAAGCAGGAGATCACTATTGGTGACCTGGTGCAGTATCGCGTGACGATAACCGCCGACACCAGCCTGGTGATTGACTCTCTGGTAGTGGGCGCCAGCCTGGGAATGTTTGAGATCAAGGATTACCTTCCCAGGGAAGAGCGGGTGCGTGACGGTTATTGTATCATCACTGAGGCCTTTACAATCACCACCTTCACCACCGGCGAATATGAAATCCCCTCTCTGACGATTAAGTATCGCACGGCCGGCGGCGAGTCGAAAAGCATCGCCACTGATCCGCTGCCGATATTGGTGAAGTCGCTGTTGACCGGCGAGGAGGCGGAAGATATCAAACCGCTGAAAGTGCAGAGGTCATTTACACCGGACACTCCCTGGTGGCTGATCATTACCGGCGCGCTGCTGCTGGCTGCAATTGCAGTTTTTGTGATTCTCTATCGTCGCGCGCGCAAACCGATTGAACTGACACCAGAGAAGATCGACACTCGCCTGCCCTGGGAAATCGCGCTGGAGCAGCTTCGACAACTTCAAGATGAGGAGTTAATAGCCAAAGGCGAGTACAAGCTGTTTTACCTGGCTCTCTCCGAGATCTTCCGGCGTTACCTGGAAAGGCGTTACGGCATCAAATGTCTGGAATGCACTACCTGGGAAATCGTCGTGGCCTTTCGTGAACTGGGTCTGTCGGATACAGAGGAGAGCGTCATCCGAGATTTCCTCGATGACTGCGACCTAGTCAAATTCGCTAAATTCCAACCCGCTATTCAGCAAACGGATGGTGATCTGGCGCGCGCCCGCGACTTTGTAATGCAAACACGATCGCTGCCCTATTCCTCGACAACAGTTCGGGAGCATTAGTCGATGTTCCAGTTCGCTTCGCCATATATGTTGCTTTTGCTTGTGCTGTTGCCTCTTCTCGGCTACCGGACCTGGCGCAAACGGCAACAGGCGGCGATCAAATTCTCTGATATCACTCTTCTCGAGGGAGTGCGGCGCTCGGCGCGGATTCGGCAACGGCGAATACTGCCATTGCTGCGGCTGCTTGCATTAACCCTACTGATTGTGGCGCTGGCACGTCCCCAGGCGGGTAAGGTTACGACCGAGGTTACGGCGGAAGGGATCGACATTATGCTGGCACTTGATATCTCCAGCAGCATGAAAGCAGAAGATTTCAAGCCGCGTAACCGCCTTTATGTATCAAAGGAGGTTATCAAGGATTTCGTTGACGGTCGCTTGAATGATCGAATCGGTCTGGTGGTCTTCTCCAAGCAATCATTTACGCAATGTCCTCTGACTCTCGATTACGGCGTGCTCCTCTCCTTTCTGGAGCAGGTTGATTTCGGCATGATCGAGGACGGTACCGCGATCGGCATGGCGATTGCCAACAGCGTCAACCGCCTGCGTGATTCCAAAGCGAAAACCCATATAATCGTCCTCCTCACCGATGGCATCAATAACGCCGGTGAAATCGATCCTCTGACTGCCGCCGAAATTGCTAAAACGATGGGGGTGAAGATATACACGATTGGCGCGGGCAAGCCAGGCAAAGCACCCTATCCGGTGGACGACCCGATTTTCGGCAGACGTTATGTCTACCTCGAGCAGGAGCTTGACGAGGAGACGCTGACGCGGGTTGCGGAGGTTACCGGCGGTCGTTATTTTCGGGCACGTTCCGAAGAGATGCTGAAAACAATCTACGAAGAAATCTCCGATTTAGAGAAGGCTAAAATCAAGGTAAAAGAGTACCTACAATATCGGGAATTCTTTCCTTATTTGCTGCTGGCGGCGGGATTGCTGCTGTTTCTTGAATCATCGTTGCGGGAAACCCGGTTCCGGCAACTGCCGTAAAACTAACAAGTTGGTATGAGGTATAACAGGTAAGAAAAAAGACCTATGCGATTCTCGACACCGGAATATTTTCTTGGATTTGTCATCGTGGCGCTCCTGGCGCTGCTCTGGCTCTGGAGCGCAAGGAAGAAGGCAAGACTGTTGGAACTGTTCGCCGACCGCGAACTACTGGGGCGGCTGACGCTCGGTTTCTCGGCGGTCAAGCGACGCTACAAGTATCTCTTACTTTTTCTGGCTCTACTGATTTTGGTGCTCTGCCTGGCGCGGCCGCAACTGGGCACCCACATGGTGATGCTCAAGCGGGAAGGGCAGGATGTGATTATCGCGGTTGATGTCTCCGCTTCAATGCTGGCCGAGGATTTCAAGCCCAACCGGTTGACCAAGGCGAAACAGGAAGTGCATGGCCTGCTTGCCAAGCTGCAGGGGGACCGTGTTGGCTTGGTGGCGTTTGCCGGCGCCGCGTTTGTTCAGTGTCCGCTCACGCTCGA
>JAGLUH010000564.1 GCA_023134875.1 Candidatus Zixiibacteriota bacterium | reverse complement strand
TCTTATACCCCTCACCAGAAATCGATAGTTTCTTTACAGCAACCGAAGCCGTTGCAAGATAATCACCAGCAGGAACGTGAACGTGATAACCCGTCAATAATGCATTCTCAAATGCGGTGGAATCATCCGCTACTGCATCACCAATAGCGCCATACCTTAGAAGATTACCCGGCTCATACGATGTAATAATATCGTTGTCAGTTAGTCCTGATGCTATTTCTTCTGGTGTAAGGGGATAAGATACATTCGGCCCATCAGCCAGCGTGAAATTGATTGCGGTCGTACCAATCGTGATTGGGTTTGCTGTCGTAACCTGGTAGTAGGGATTGCGGCCTACAGTAGCCGTAGCCACGGTGACGAACGTACCGCTAGTGACATCGCGATTACCGTCCCAGTCTGCTGACCTCGACCACGCCGATGAGTCCACATCGTAGATACCATTCTCAACCGCATTTGTCTGGGCCGTGACCAGCACCCTGTCACCGGAAACTACGGCTATGCCATTGACGGTCTGCGTTCCTGAGAGCGTGATGTTCGCAATAGCAACAGCAACACAAGGGGCCTTGATGGCAAGGCTTGCAACAACCCCGTTGAATCGATCCGTCGAATTTGCGACCATTATCCCATCTCCCTGACTTCGTACCCATCATCCGTGACAACAACGTAGCGGTTTTCCCAAGTCTTTATGAGCTCCGCGTTCCTCTCCATTTTGCTCTTGCGCTCCTCCACCAAGTCGATGCAGAAGCCTTGCGGATCAGCGGCAATAGCCTGCCCGGGGTGGATATCAAATCGGTGAGTACCATCTTTGACCTTCTGTTTTTCTTCGGCTCGACCTTTAGGTCGCTGTCCAATATTCAAAAAACCACAAATAGTACGCCGCAACAACGAAACCACTGGTTCAATGGGCTTTTCCTGCTTTTTGAATCGATCTTTCGCGTCAATGACTGACATTACTAATCCTCAACCCCTGTAAAATACTCGTACCACTCAGGATCATCAGCGAAAAACGCCTCGATTGCACGATTGACCTGACTGGCCGGTAGATGCAGTAGTGTACCCTGAACCTTCACCCAAGCCTTAATCGCCGCTTCGTCAGCCTCACCCTGTTCTACCTGCTCCTTGAATTTGAATAAATCCACGGCCAGCGCGCCGACCGGAGTGTTGCCAGATCCATACCGCGCGGCATTAATTTCCCTGACCAGCGGAATACCCGATGTGACTGACTCTGCCGTGACCTTCGCGGTCCAACCAAGCAGCGTTTCATCTGCATCATCTTCACCAGGATCATGACCATAGAGTAGCGCAGACGCAATTCCCTCGACCATGTACAGCAGGGTCAGATCGGTTGCGAATTCAACAATCTGCTTCGGATCCCTGAAGTTTGTTTTCGAGCCCTTCTCGTAGGCAATGTTTCCCTTGGCCAGCATGTAGGAGATCAGCGTAGTCCACAGCCTGACGAACTGACCCTGCCGAGTGCGAGTACCAAGCGTGCCGCGCTCTATACCGGAGCGATCCGAGAACAGTCCAGATGTCTGCGATGCTTCAACCTGGCTGTCGGCATACAAAACAGCATCCGCCTCGTTGAGTTGTTCATCGTTAAGCCCCTTCTCGTAGGCTCCCATCCATGTGGTGACGTCGACAAAAGATTGAGCTTTGGCAATCGGGTAGAAGTACAGATGACCGGCCTTATCGAATGCCTGCACGAATCTGGTAGGCACTGAACCAAAGGCTGATTTCAAAAACGCATTGGTATCGGATACATCCTTGTCCCAAGTCTGCAGGATGCCGTAGCGAGCCTCCATAAACTTGGATTTTTTCATTACCATTTGATAGTTACCGACCGGATCCTTCAAGAACTGCCCGAAGCCGCGGGCATACGCTAGTTTGCCGATGACCGCCATCGATTGGAATATACCGGTGAACTGCAACG
>JAGLUH010000563.1 GCA_023134875.1 Candidatus Zixiibacteriota bacterium | reverse complement strand
ACAAATATTCAGAATAATCAATGGGATATCTTGGCCCGACCCCAATTTGAAGATGAGGAATGACACCGGTGTCAGAACTGAGACAGAATCTGGCGACCAAGGAATGGGTGATCATCGCACCTGAAAGGTTGAAAGGAGACCCTCTGCAAAGCTCAGCCAACCCGCTGATGGACTCTTTTCCGGCCTACGAGTACGAGTGCCCCTTTTGTCCTCGGAATATAGACCGGTACCAGACTGTAGAGCTGGACTCCATTCCCCATCCCGATCCGGCCAATTCAGCCAAAAGCAAATGGCTGGCCCAGTGTATTGAGAACAGGTACAAGATATTTTCAGAGGGTCCGGCCAGCACTCCGGGTTCAGCCGAGTTTGATCGGGAAGGCATCTATCGCAGGATGGCCGGGCACGGCAATCACGAATTGGTCATCGAAAGCCCTGAGCATAACAAGACCTTTGCCACCATGACTGTCGAGGAAATCACGGCCGTAGTGAGGCTTTATCTGAAAAGGTTCGACCTACTGAGGGATTCGAACAACTTGGTGACCGTGATTTTCAAGAACAGCGGGCCCCGATCCGGTGCCTCTCAAAGACATCCCCACTCGCAGATCGTTGGGATGAAAGTTGTTCCCAACTACATCCGCTTTCTTCTCGAAGAGGCCCAGCGATACTTTGACTCCAATGGTATCTGCGTGTTTTGCAAGATGATCGACTTTGAACTCCAAAAAGGCAAGCGCATCGTGTACCAGAACAAGGGGTTTGTCTCCTATGTTCCCTACGCCGCTTTTGTTCCCTATGAGATCCGGATCTTTCCCCAAGAGCACGATGCGCTTTTGGGGGACATGGCGGAAGGTGAAGTGATTGATTTTGCCGACTGCCTCCAAAAGACCATGAGAAAGCTATACCTGGCGTTGTCGAACCCGGACTTCAACCTCATCTTCAGGAATCCGCCGTATGCCTTGTCCGGTGTCCCTTTCTATCATTGGCATCTGCAAGTGGTACCCCATATCCGCCACCCTGGTGGCTTTGAGCTTGGCTCCAGGGTCAATGTAAATGTGGTACTCCCCGAGGAGGCGGCAGGCAACCTGCGTAGGATAGAGATGTGACCGGCCTACTGGCATCCCGGGTTTTCATACCTCCAGTACGTCGGGAACTCGAGGGGCTACGGGTCTTCCCCTGGAGCACCTGTCCTGCTTGTAGGCAACGACCCGGGGAAGACCGCGTTGGGAAAGGAGTCAAACATGTATCGATACAAGCGACTTTTGGTTGGGATTTCCTTCGTTAACCAAGACGGAGCCTCTATCCGCTATGCAGCCCTCATTAGCCGGATGGCCAAATCCGAAAAGATTATCTTTCTCCACGTTGCCAGCACTCTCGATATTCCAAGGGACCTTCTCGCGGAGTACCCAGATTTGTTCGGACCTATTGACGAATATGCGAAGCGCGAAATGGAGGCCCTTGCCAAGAAATACTTCGATGGCCATCCTGACACGCAAATTGAGTACGAGGTTGTCGAAGGATCGCCGCTCATCGAGTTCCTGCGCCGTGCTAAAGAGGAAGAAATCGATCTGATTGTGATGCGCAAACGACGCAAACCCACAGCAAGCGGAAC
>JAGLUH010000562.1 GCA_023134875.1 Candidatus Zixiibacteriota bacterium | reverse complement strand
CTGGCAGTCAATTGGCACAACGGGAAGGTTCTGGGTGCCATCATCGAAGGAGCATCTAACGATGCTGTAGGCTTCTTTATCGGTGATGTTGCCGGAACCGGCTTCAATACCAGCCTGTTTTTCGGCAACGATATTGTTGATCTTGGGCCTGGGCCGATCCTGGCGATCAGTGGTTCGAACAGTTTTGCCCAGTTTTACGGAAATCAGTTTCAGGGAGTCGGCTTTGATCTGAGCGGCAGCACCCACAATGTTTTGACTCAGGCGACTGAGGAAAGTTGGCTGCTGACCGGGGCCGGTTTCCGTACCCCGTCGCTCAGCGCAACGACGACCGGCAGTGTGATTTGGGAAGGTTTTGTTGTCGGTGTCGGCGAAGACATGAACAATCCGGAGACCAACCGTCGCTACTTCATGAACATGGGGACGGCGGACCTGTTTATGAGTATCGACCGGGACACAGGAGATATCAGCGGTTCGATGAATGCTGCCGATATCGGCGGCTCGACAGCCATGATCAGCGGCCTGCAGATCGGTGGCACCAACCCTTCGGCCTATCTGACCGATCGGATATTGGCAGCAGGTCTTGGCGGTGGTACGCCGATTGCGTTCAGCCCGAATCCAAATAATCCGCTCAAAACCTACGGCAACTATTTTGTCACTGCAGATCCGTCTAAACAGTTGGCCACCTATGCGTCCTGGGGCAGCTGGGAAATCGCCTATGTCGAGCCCGGCTCGGGGCTGGACTATCATGTCCATGTGCCCAGTTCGATGTGGGTTGCCGGGGAACGGACCTCGCCGACCAATGTTTCTACCTTGATTGCCACTAACTTCAGTGCCACTTATACCGGCGGTGCCGCAGGGGTACAAATTCCGACGACCGGCTCGATGATCGACCTGACCGGTGGAACGACCAACCTGCTGCTCGATTTTGATGGGGGCGCAACGACACCGGTTTCAGGTACCATCAGCTTTAACGAAGTCACTCTGAACGTAACCAGCACCATCGGTGCCCTGACCGCCCCCGGTTTCAGCGCCAGTATCCCACCGGCAGCAACCAGTTTCGTCAACGGATCTTTCTACGGGCCGAACGCTGAATCGATTGCCGGTAATTTTTATGTCGATTTTGGTGGTAGTAATCGCTATATGGGTGTCTTCGGGGGTGATCGTTGAGCCGTCTGCGGCAGCAGCTGTTGACACCGACCCCGTTTAAGGCCGGACTGGCGGCTGTTTTGCTGTCCTGTTTGTTGTTCACCTCCTTTGGCGCCGACAAACCGGCACTGTTGCAGGCCCTTGACAATCAACTGACCAGTGCCATGTTCCGCTGGCGGGGTGCCGAGCTACCCCGGCACCCGATCGTCATTGTCGATATCGATGAAAAGAGCCTGGCCCGGATCGGGCAGTGGCCCTGGTCACGTGATACCGTTGCCCGCTTGGTTGAACAGATCAGCCGACAAGGAGCAAAGGTGATCGGCCTCGATATGATGTTCATCGAGCCTGACCGGACCTCACCGAAAAACTTTTTTCAGCGCTATCCACAGATCGGCGCCGGGCTGGCGAAACTGCTGCCGGGTCTCGATCACGATCAGCAGTTGGGTGACGCCTTGGCAGAGAGCGCTTCGGTGCTCGGTTATGCCATGTTGACCCAGCATGACGGCCTGAAAGACCCGGCAGCGTTGCCCTTTCCTTCTGCTAACCTGCAATTGGCCGCCGAAGGGGTCGGTTTCGACCGGCTGACCCTGATCCCTGCCTACCGGGCAACGGCCAATCATCCGGCCATCGCCCAGGCATTAAGCGAAGGCTTTCTTAACTTCTTCCCCGAATCCTCCGGAGCAGTGCACAAGGTGCCGCTGCTGATCTCCCTTGACGGGATTCCTTACCCATCACTGGCGTTGGAAGTGGCCCGGATCGCTCTCGGCGAACAGGCCCTGAAGGTTCACCCGGCTCCCGCAGCGGCAGGAGAAAAGCTCGGTCTGCTGGGGGTTTCCATCGGTGAGCGGTTTGTCCCGACCGATGACCTGGGACAGATGAGCGTCAACTTTCGCGGTCCTTGGCGGACTTTCAACTATCTTTCTGCCAGTGATCTGCTCGAGACGCCTCATGCTGAGCTGCAGGGGGCGGTGGTGCTGATCGGCACCTCGGCGGCCGGGCTGCTGGATCTGCAGACCACCCCGTTGTCCCGCACCATTCCGGGGGTGGAGATTCACGCCAATATTGTCGACAACCTGCTGGCGGCCGATCCGCTCAAACATGACATCTTTACCGAAATCGGCATTACCCTGACGCTGATCGTTGTCGGTGGCATCCTGCTCAGCTTGTTGTTGGCCAGAACCGGTCCCCTAGTGGGCGCCTTTGGCGCGCTGATAATTCTGCTGGCAGCGGTGAGCGGGAACTATCTGCTGTTGTTCAAGAACGGCAGTATCGTTGGTTTGACCTACCCGCTGGTGACCATCCTGCTGATCTGGTTGCTGGTGACGCTGGCTAACTATCTGCTGGTCGAGCGACAGAAGCAGTTCGTGCAGGGAGCCTTTCGTCACTATCTGGCACCGCAGGTGGTTGAGCAGCTGCTACAGAATCCGCAACAGCTGTCGCTGGCCGGAGAAGAGAAAGTGTTAACGGTGATGTTCAGCGATATCCGCAATTTTACCAGCATCTCCGAAGCGATGGATTCGGTGGCGCTGGCTGATTTTATGAACCGTTACCTGACCGAAATGAGCCGTTTGATCATGGCGGAGCGCGGGCTGATCGACAAGTTTATCGGTGATGCCGTTATGGCGATCTGGGGTGCGCCGCTGGATGATGATGAGCATGCTCTGCAGGCGGTGAAGTGCGCCCTGCGGATGAAAGAGCAGACCGCGCGACTGCGGCGGCAATGGTTGGCAGAAGGATTACCGGAGATCAATATCGGTATCGGCCTCAACAGCGGGCCGATGCGAGTCGGCAACTTCGGCAGTGAGCAGTTGTTCGATTACACGGTGATCGGCGATCAGGTTAATCTGGCGTCGCGACTGGAGGGGTTGAATAAGATTTACGGAACGACGATTCTGCTTTCCGAACAGACAAGAAATCAGCTTGCCGGGGAGATCCTCTGTCGTCCCATCGACTTGGTACGGGTCAAGGGGAAGCAGCAGTCGGTGGAGATTTTTGAGCCGCTATGCCTGGGTGGCGCAGATGATCCGGAGCTGCGGCAGTGGCAGCGGGTTCTGGCATGCTACCGGCAGCGGCAGTTTGTTGAAGCCAGAAGAGAGTTGGCGATCCTCAATCGAAAATCCCCGCAACCGCTCTACCAACTCTACCTGCAACGGATCGAGCAATTTCTGGACGTTCCGCCATCAGCAGACTGGGATGGTTGCTTTATCCACCAGAGTAAATAAGTTTCGGTTTGCGCATTAAATATGCCGGACAATCACCTCGGCCATCTTCTGCAGGGCATTCAGTTCCCCCTTGCTGAAATCTGCCCCGGCATCTTTGGCTTCTGCCCCTTTGCGGGATATCTGAATGACACCCTTTTCGGCATTATTGTTCAGCAGTGGAACGCTGATAATTTTCTGAATTGGATTACCGCCGGAGAATGCCTCGAAAATTGCCCCGTGAGCTGATCTGGAAAAACGATTATCCAGGTAGGCTTTCTTCTCACGCAGGGTCCGTGCCACCATCGAGTTTTTTGCGGTCAGTGG
>JAGLUH010000561.1 GCA_023134875.1 Candidatus Zixiibacteriota bacterium | reverse complement strand
TCCTGACCTGGTGGATAAATTCAACCTGCTCAGTTTTCTCGTCCAGCCACTTTAAGAGGACACCATCGTCAATGGTTAACTCGTAAATCAGGTCGGTCTGGTAATCGACATTCCACAGGTGCGAGCCGCTCCAGGCCAGTCCCCAGGCATGCGGGCCGGGCGCCTTAAAACTGATAACAACATCTCCTTTGTCTGGCGTAACAGCGTAGATCATGTCATTGCTGCGGTCGGCAACCCATAGGTAAGTGCCGTCGAATGTCAGTCCGGTGGAATTACCGGAAGGAGCGGGAATCGAAACGATAGTTGTTCCATCCTCGCTGCTGATCTGATGAATCATGTCTTTCTTGTAATCGGCGAGCCAGAGATAGCGACCATCCCAGGCAAGGTCGCCGGGACGTGAAACCGGACAATAAATCGTCCTCTCGGTGATTCCGGTCACCGGATCGATTGCATAGATCAACCCCTCCTCGGCATCAACACACCAGAGCCATTTGCCGTCCCAGGTCAAACCACGTGGCACGTAACCGGGCGCCGGCAGGGAATCGAGTACCGACCCATCCTGAGGGTCTATCCTGTAAATCATATCGCTTCGGCGATCGATGCTCCACAGGTGTTCGCCGTCAAAGGCAAGCCCCTGGGGGCAGACCATAGGCGCCGGCAGAGTTCTTACGGTATCACCGGGCGTTGCCGGCAACGATTGTGAGAGAAGAAAGATGAATAGGAATGCAAATCCAATTCTGAAAGTTCTGGGCATAATAACCTCCTGTTAAGTCCGTTTCAAGTTAGCACTGTAAGTGCACGTGTCAAGTAAAGTAGTTACGCCAGCGTGCTACCGCTCAACATTTGTCTTGACAACCGGGTGGTTGCTCCTATCGTACCAGCAATGAATGCGTCAACGAAAGGAACCGAGGTGAAACCGAACCTGGACCCGATCTTCCGGCCGAAATCAGTTGCCGTTATCGGCGCCACCAACCGCAGAGGTGCCATCGGCCGCGAGATTTTGCATAATATCATTGACTACGAATTCGAAGGAAAAGTCTTTCCGGTTAATCCGACCAAATCGGTGATTCATTCAATCAAGTGCTATTCGACCATCCTTGATGTCCCCGATGCCGTCGACCTGGCGGTTATCGTGGTACCCAAGGAACAGGTGTTACGGGTGGTCGATCAATGCGGCGAAAAGGGTGTCAAGGGTCTGGTAGTTGTTACCGCCGGTTTCAAGGAGACCGGCGAGGCGGGCGCCGAACTTGAGGACAAACTGGCCGCGCGCGTAAGCGGGTATGGTATGCGGATGCTCGGGCCGAACTGTTTCGGTGTGATCAATGCCCACCCGTCAGTTCGTCTCGACGCCACCTTCTCCAAGATTCGCCCCCGCTTCGGCAGGATCGGCTTTATTTCACAGTCGGGCGCACTGGGCGAGGCGATTTTGCAGCATGCCGAAGATGTTAATGTCGGTTTTTCGATGTTCGCCTCGATCGGCAACAATACTGACATCAACAGCAACGATATCATTGAATACTGGGCAGACGATCCAGGAGTTGACATTATCCTGCTTTACCTGGAGAACTTCGGTGACCCGCGCCGCTTCACCAAGATTGCCAGGGAGATTAGCAGGAAAAAGCCGATTATCGTTGTCAAATCGGGAACTACCAGCAAGGGCGCGGCGGCGGCCAGCTCTCATACCGGCGCCCTGGCAGGGCTTGATGTCGGCGTGGCTGCGTTGTTTGAACAGACCGGCGTGATTCGGGTACCGACTATCAGCCAGATGTTTGATGTCGCCAACGCTCTGGCGAAAATGCCGGTTCCCAAGGGAAACAAGGTAGCGGTGGTGACTAATGCCGGTGGCCCGGGAATTCTGGCCACTGATGCGTTGATCAATCTCGGCATGGAGTTGCCAGACTTCTCGCCGGCGGTGACCAGGGCGATCAAGCCCATTTTGCCTCCGGGCACGCCGGTACACAATCCCCTTGACCTGGTGGCGGGCGCGACCGGTAAGGAATTCAGAAAATCGCTGGCACAGGTAACAAGGGATCGCAATATCGACTCGGTTATCGCCATCTGCGTGCCGCCGGCGACTAT